>JABIQM010000219.1 GCA_018699415.1 Acidimicrobiaceae bacterium | reverse complement strand
TTTCGCGTTCCGCTCAGGGTCAGACCTCAGATAGGGTCCGGCCGGGCCTGTAGCTCAGTGGTTAGAGCAGGCGACTCATAATCGCTCGGTCGTGGGTTCAATTCCCACCAGGCCCACCAAGCATTCCAAGTCATGAGCGCCGTTCAAGGGATGTGGAGCATCGATGAACGTGGCAGTATACGGCTGTGAGCTCCTCGCCTCCCCGAGTACCGATGCCCGCCCCGGTGCGGCTCAACCCCGGAGGTTCACTTACAGGCGCGGTGGCTACCTCTACCCGCACCCTTGCCGACCTTGACGGCATTTTCGCCGATGAGGTAGCGCGAGAGGCTATGCCGCATGGAACGGTCGTCTACCGTGTCGAGTCGTTCACCCCGGTCGACCCGGGCACGAGCGGCGGCCTTTTCTTCGGCACCTCGTTCCTCGAGGCGGGACGGGTGGGCGATGAGTTCTTCATGACACGCGGCCATGTGCATGAGCGCGCCGAGGCGGCCGAGTTCTATTGGGGGATCGAGGGAGAAGGCATCTTGCTGATGATGGATGAGGATCGCGAGATCCGAGCCGAGACAGTCGTACCAGGATCGGTTCACTACGTGCCCGGCCGAGCCGCTCACCGGCTCGTGAACACCGGCTCTGAGCGTCTCGCCGTTGGTGCGTGCTGGCCCGCCGATGCCGGCCACGATTATGGGACGGTCAGCGACAAGGGATTTGCCGCACGGGTACGTCTGATTGATGGCGAGCCCCAGCTGACCGACTTTGATGTCTAACCCCGTTCTTGCCTGCGATCTCGGGGGCACAGTCATCAAGCTGGCGATCGTGCAGGCTGGCACCGTTCTCGCGCGCTCAGACCTTCCCTCGCACTCCGAGGCTGGTCTGCGTCCTCGCCTTTCATCGATCGCAGACAGCGCCCATGACCTGAGTGCCCAGGCCAATGTGGAACTCAGCGCATTGGCGGGCGTGTCGATCGCCATCCCGGGCATCGTTGATCATGCTCAGGGCCGGGTTCGTCACATCAATGGCAAGTTTCTCGATGCCCCCGACATTGACCTCATCGAGTGGGCACACGCCGAGTTCGGGGCTCCGGCCGTGCTCGAAAACGATGCGCGTGCGGCTGCGATAGGTGAATGGCATCACGGGGCCGCCCAAGGTTGTGATGACTTCGTCGCTGTCACACTGGGTACGGGGATCGGTGTCGCTGCGGTGTGTGGGGGCCGAGTTCTGCGTGGACCACACGGCGGCGCTGGAATCCTTGGCGGCCACTTGACAATCGCCATCGATGGCAGACGGTGTAGTTGCGGACGCATCGGTTGCGCTGAGGCCGAGGCGTCAACGTCCGCCCTCGCCGAGGTGATCCAGTCGATGGGGGCATCCCACGACATCCACGCGCTCGACGATGTCTCCGTCGACTACGCGAAAGTCTTCACGCTCGCCGAGTCCGGTGACCGGGCTGCCATCCATGTGCGAGACCGAAGCCTGGCTGTATGGGCAACGCTTGTTCTCGATCTGATTCACGCCTACGACCCGGAACGGGTGATTGTCGGTGGTGGCATCGCTGCAGCTCCAGGCATTCTCGATGCATTTCAACGCGCTCTAGACAATGATCCGTGGTCATCGGACTGCGGTATCGACATCGTTTTATCTCAGCTCGGATCCGATGCGGCGCTCTTGGCTGCACCCAGCATTCTTGCCGAGGCGTCAGCGTGAGCGACTACGACCTGAAACCCGTGGTGTCCATCCCTGATGGAGCTGGAAAATGCACCACGGGTTGGGCTGCCGTCGCCGCCCGGATCGTGCGCCGAGTCAGTTCACTCACCATCGATCGGCCTGTCGTGGTGGTCGACACCTACGTTGGGGTGAATACCGCTGAAATCCTTGAGGAACTTGGGCAAACCCTGGAGCCAGAGTTGGTCATTGACACCGCTGATCTGATGCGAAGCTCCGAGGAGATCGAAGATCTCGTCGCTCCATTTTTGGGCGGTGATGACCCGATCTTCGGTCGAATCAGCCCTCTCAGGGTCCCTGACTTCTTCGACTCTTCCCTTGTCGAGCACGCTGCGCGGCAGATCGCGGCCGTGGATACGGGAATAGTTCTGATCCTCGGCACCGGCGCCGCCCAATTCGATGCTGACATCATCATCCTCGCGGACTTGGCGAGATGGGAAGCCCAACAACGACAGCGCCGACATGAAATCGCCAACCTTGGTGCCGACAATCACACC
Source organism: Acidimicrobiaceae bacterium (assembly GCA_018699415.1). GTDB lineage: Bacteria > Actinomycetota > Acidimicrobiia > Acidimicrobiales > Aldehydirespiratoraceae > JAACCU01. Next base: position 14,344 of record JABIQM010000219.1, on the reverse strand, counting down.
GCCAAAGCCGGCGAACTCTACAAACGCTCGTACTTCGTGGATTGGCGTGTCTGTGACCGGTGGAAGCAAGACCTGTTCCCACGACTTGATTATCTCCTTGACACGAACGAGCCCGGCGTACCCCGACTGATCAGCGGCGACACGTTTCTCGATGCGCTCCAACACACCAGCGCACGGCCTTTTCGGGTTGTGCCCTTCTTTGACCCCGGACTATGGGGCGGGCATTGGATGGAGGAGATCTGTGGGCTGGATCGAGACGCGCCCAACCACGCGTGGTGTTTCGACTGCGTCCCCGAGGAGAACAGCCTGCTTCTCGGCTTCGGTGATCAGACGGTCGAGATACCTTCGAATGATCTGGTCCTTCTCGAACCGGTCGCGCTGCTGGGTGACGCGGTGCACGCACGATTCGGGCCCGAGTTCCCGATCCGATTCGATCTTCTGGACACCATGGGCGGTGGCAACCTCTCGCTTCAGGTTCACCCTGTCACCGAATACATCCAGGCACACTTCGGGCTTCACTACACCCAGGATGAGAGCTACTACATCCTCGATGCCGAAACCGACAGCGCTGTCTATCTTGGCGTGAAGACAGGGACAGTTCCTGAGACGATGCTCGCTGACCTCCGCTCCGCCCAGCAGAACGGCACAGAGTTCGATACCGATCGATACATCAATCAGTGGCCGGCTCGACCCCACGATCACTTCCTGATCCCAGCGGGAACCATTCACTGCTCTGGTGCCAACACAATGGTGCTGGAGATCAGCGCCACTCCGTACATATTCACCTTCAAACTTTGGGACTGGGGTCGAGTCGGACTCGACGGGCTTCCCCGACCCATCAATATCGACCGCGGGGCCGATGTCATCGCCTGGGAGCGCGACACCGAATGGGTGGAGCGCGAACTCGTGTCACGCATCGAACCTCTTGCCGCTGGCGACGGGTGGCGAGAGGAACGAACCGGACTCCACCAGCGCGAGTTCATCGAGACGCGACGCCATTGGTTCAGCGGGACTGCCCCGCACCAGCGGACCGGCAGTGTCGACGTGCTCAACCTGGTTCAGGGAGCCCAAGCGATCATCGAAAGCCCTGCCGCCCGATTCGAGCCTTTCGTTGTGCACTTCGCAGAGACAGTCATCATTCCTCACGCCGCCGGTACCTATACGATTCGACCGCACGGCCTCGCCGAGGGAACCGAGTGCGCCACAATCAAGGCCAGCGTACGTACAGGAGCCAATGTGTGAGCGGCAACTTCGACCACGGACTGGATCTGGAGGTCCACACCGATCCGCTCGGCTTTGCCTATGGCTCGAACTGCACCGGACCGACCCCTGAGCTGCGATATCTCGATGACATTCGGGCCACGCTCCTCGATCCCGAGTGCACTGGACCCGACATTGCCTATGCCATCGTCATGGACATCGCGCCAGAGAGCGTGCGAGATGACCTCCGCAGGCGGAACCTCTGCTTTGGGGTGGTCACCTACGCTGCCGGCCGCCTGGGCCGTGAACCAGTGCGCTCTCAGGGCCATGTTCACAAGCAAAGTCCACACACAGGGATTTCCACTCCCGAGGTCTATGAGGTTTGGTCCGGGCGAGCCGTGATCCTCATGCAAGAACACGCTGCGGAGGACCCCGGTCGTTGTTTTGCCGTCGCTGCCGGAGAGGGCGATGTCGTCGTCGTCCCGCCCGGTTGGGTCCATGCCACTATTAGTGCCGACCCGACCGTCCCCCTCACGTTCGGCGCTTGGTGTGACGCGGACTACGGGTTCGAGTACGAAGCGGTGCGTGCCCACCGGGGTCTGGCCTGGTTCCCAGTCCTCGACGGCGACCAATTGACATACGAATCGAACCCGTCGTATCTGCCCAGTGAACTCATCGAGAAATCGCCGAGTCCGTACGGGGCCCTCGGTCTTGCCGCCGACACCTCCATCTGGCATCAGTACATCGACGCGCGAGACCGCTTCGACTTCGTGCCTGACCCCCGGCTCGCTCCAGTCGACTGGGAAGACTTCATTCCATGAGCACGGCTGCACCGATCGAATGGGTGAGCGAAGTCCGCATCTTCATGTCACTTGAGACTCTTTTGGGGTAGTGGTGCTCGAAGCCGCTGAGTCCGACCATGTCGATGGGGTCCTGCAAGACGTAGCCGATCCGTTTGGATCAACCGAGAAGAGCACATTCCGGAGTGCCTCGGAGCCACCGGGGACTGTAAGCTCGGCTCGCTCTGAACTCAGCCCGCCCCGAACCAGAGATGACGAATGATGAGTGAATCCCAAATGGTTGTTGAATTTCTCACCTTCGAGGTCGACGTCGCACTCCGAAGCGAGTGGCTTCGCCACGAGGAGAAGCACTGGAGTCGGTTCCTGGAAGAGCAGACGGGTTTCGTCCGCAAGCAGATTTGGGAGGACGCCGACGATCCACGCGCGCTCCATGCCGTGATCTGGTGGGAGTCACTCGACGCGTGGCATTCGATCCCAAAGGACGAACTGGCACGTGTGATGGCGGCAATGGGCAAGTACGAACTCGATGCCGCGCTGTCGACGTTCAACGTCATCCGCGACTGCTAAACGGCGAGGGTCACAATGACCCCAAGATTTCTGCTGCCCGCTCAACCAGTTCGACCGGATCACCGCGTCCATCGTTGAGATCGACCAAGTTGATCCCCACTGATGCCGGATGCCATCTGGATGCTTCGTCAGCCAGCAGCGAACCGACATCAGCCCATCGGCGAACGCTGGGTGAGTCGACCTCATCGCTCGCCGACTGATAAAGCGCGACCTGGGGTACCTCGACGACCTCCTCCATGGAGGCCACGATCGTCGCATGCTCAGCTGGTGTGCATCCGCTGAGAAAGACCCCATCGGCGAGCCGGGCAGCCAACTTGACTATCTGTGGCCCGCGCGATCCGACCCAGATCGGGACGTCGCGCCGACCAATGGCATGGTCGGCCGGCTCGTAACCCGCTGCCGATTCAACAGCAAGGACCGCCCTGGCGGTGACGATCGCCTCGCGCAACATCGCCACTGGACGCTCCGATGACAGTCCGAAGGGTTTCAGTGATTTTTGGCCGCCTACCCCCAGTCCGAGTGTGAATCGCCCACCACTGAGTTCGTCAACCGTGGCCGCAGTCGCTGCGATCGCGCCCGGGTGACGCAGCAGCGGAGAGGTGATGCCGACAGCCAACCGGATTTCCGAGGTCTCGCGCGCAGATGCCGCCAACACGGTCATCGGATCTCGAGCAACGCCTTCATCAGCGATCCACACCTCATCGAGACCGAGCTCCTCGGCCCGAACTACAGCCGCCACCAACTGATCGGCGGGTGCAGCCGGAAACATCCACACTCCCGTCCGAGGTCGCACTTGATGTGATGTCTCGCTCATCAGACCACGGTTCCAACGTGAAGAACTGCGTGTTGGGGTGTTCGTTTTTGGTGGGGTAGAGATGGAAGATGGGGGCTGCGTCCCACCTGCGCCATCGATCGCCGGTACTCCCACGAACAGACCTGGTGGGCCACCGAATGGATCATCGACACCGGAGTGTCGTGCGACAAGCTCGGATTCGACTCGCACTGGCTCACCGAGCACCACTTTCAATTTGAAGGCTACGAAGTCATCCTGAATGGATCCTCATCGAGGCGGTCCCCGCCGAACGCACTGAATAGTTCCTGGTCGCAATGGCGTTCGACACCGTACCGCAGTGGCACCCGCTGATGCTCGCGCAGAAACTTGCCACCCTTCACAACATCAGTGGCGGTCGCGCATTCTCGGCGCTGGGGGGGGCGGCACATCACTGCGCCGATTTCGCGGTGAAGACCCAGGTTCCCGCAAGAGATCTGCGACCGCAGACCTTGCCCCCAGCTAACCCCACCCTGCTCGGCAGTCCACGGGCTGGTTCTTCCCTGAGGATCCAGAAGGGGATTTTGCTCGCTGTGATCACGGCTTGGTCACAGAAATAGCTGAAACGCCTCGATGGCCGCAGCCGCGGCGTGGTCACGCTCCGGCGAAGCGTGGGCGTAAGTCTGAAGTGTGGAACCGGCATCGGGTGGTCAAGCCGATCGGCGACGGCGCGAACGTCGGCACCGGAGGCCACCAGAGATGCGGCGTGCCGGTGCAGCACCTAGTGGGTTATCTTCCCATCTGCTAACGCGGCCTTTACCCGCTTCGTTCGCCACCTGAGGTCCGCCTTCGGTGAAACGTAGTAGTTCTCTACCGCTAGGAATCTTGTGGAACTTATCTTTGTGCGTCATGGTCGGCCCGAGCATGTTGTCGAGATGGAAGGCTCGGCTGATCCGGGGCTTGCCGATGTCGGCCACGAACAGGCGCAGCAGGTGGGAACGTGGTTGCTGAACGCTCAGATAGATGCGCTGTATGTGAGCCCAATGCAACGAGCTCGTCAGACCGCGGCACCGTTTGCTGCCTTGTCCGGGATGACCGCCGTTGTTCGGGATCACCTTCGCGAATTCGATCATGAGGGGTCGTCGTATGTGCCGACCGAGGTGCTGAAGGCGATCGACCCGGATGGGTACCGCGAGCGGATCGCATCGGGGTTTCTTGATGAGGGCTTCGACCAGGTTCAGTTCTTGGCCGATGTCGTTGGTGCCGTGGACCGCATTGTGGCCGATCACCGGGGCCAGCGGGTGGCCGTTGTTTGCCATGGCGGTGTCATCAATGCCTACCTTGGCCATTGCCTCGGATTCCCCGATGACGACTTCATGCGGTTCGATGTTGACTACTCGTCGATTAGCCGGGTATTTGTTTCATCAATGTTCCAACGGAGCATCGCCTCGATTAATGAACGGCCGCACTTCGTGGGCCACCCGCATCTCGCAGTGCGTGGCGACTGATCCGCCGTGAGCATTGACATCGATGCCGTTCGTCGCGAGACACCGGGCTGCGCCTTCGTCAACCATCTCAACAACGCCGGCGCGGGTCTGCAGCCATCGGTGGTTGTGGACACGGTGGTTGACTATCTGTAGACGGAGCCTCTCGGCGGCGGCTACGAGACGGCGATGGCGCGAGTCGCTGAACTCGAGTCGGTTTACACGCAAGCGTCGGCGGTTCTCGGCGCTTCGCTTCAAACCCGGTGACCGTATTCTGACTACACAAGCCGAGTATTCGAGCAATATGGGCGGCCTCCTTCGGGCCCGGGAAATCCAGGGCACCGAGATCGTGGTCGTTCCCGATGACGAGAGCGGGCAGGTTGACGTTGGTGCCTTGGAGTCAATGCTCGACGAGCGAACACGCCTGGTCTCGCTCACCCACGTGCCGACCCAGGGTGGGCTCGTTAATCCGGCCTCTGAGGTGGGCAGGCTGCTGCGTGGTACATCGGTTCTCTATCAGGTGGACGCGTGCCAGTCGGTCGGTCAGTTGCCTGTCAATGTCGATGAGTTCGGTTGCGACATTTTGTCGTTCACCGGTCGAAAGTTTGTCCGCGGACCGAGGGGAACTGGGATGGTCTGGGCGAGCGATACGGCGCTTGCAGAAATGGGTAATCCGGCAGGCGTTGATGGCTGGGGTGCTGATTGGACCGAACCGATGACGATCACGCCGCACGATCCAGCCCGCCGCTTCGAGCCGTTCGAGCTTTTCTTCGCCGGCAAGGTAGGCATGGCCGTAGCCCTCGAGTACGCCCGTTCCATCGGTGTCGACGAGATCGCGGAGCGCAATCGCAAGCTTTCGAGCCGGATGCGTCAAAGCCTTTTGGAACTACCTGGCGTCACCGTGCGTGACAAGGGCCGGGAACTGTCGGCGCTTACGACGTTCACGATCGAGGGTCACGATCTTCCAGCCGCCGCGGAACAGCTCCGAAAGCAAGGCATCGACGTCTCGACATCGGGCCAGTTATCGGCTCGTCTGGACTTCCCTGACCGCGGGATCGAGCAAGTTGTCCGAGCGTCCGTGCACTACTACAACACCGAAGAAGAGGTCGATGAACTCGTGGCTGCCGTAGCTGACCTTCAGGGCCCGGGAGCGGCGGGGTAGGGTTGATTCCTATTGGGAACCGTGGAGGGTGTGTTGGAAGAAGGCGATCTCGTCGACGAATTTGAGCTGCTGGACCAGAACGGGACTGCGGTCGCGCTTTCAGACCTGATCGAGTCGGGGCCGGTTGTGTTGTTCTTCTATCCGAAGGCCATGACGCCTGGTTGAACGAAGGAAAGCTGTCATTTCCGTGACCTGGCCAACGAGTTCGCTGAACTCGGCGCCCAGCGAGTGGGGATCAGCGCTGATCGGGTCGATCGGCAAAAGGAGTTCGACGAAGCCAATGCTCTGGGGTTTCCGCTACTCAGCGATCCTGACCGCGAGGTGCACCGTCTGTTTGGCACCAAGCGGCTTGGGTCGTTGCCAGGGAAGCGGGCGACGTTCGTGATCGGCAGTGATCGGCGACTTGTGCGGTCGGTCCGCAGTGAGACCAACATGTTGACGCATGCCGACGGGGCCCTCGATGCGCTCCGCGAGCTCTCGAGTTAGCGAAGGCCCTCGTTGAGCCAGACCGGAGCTCGGTCCAGCAGAAACTCGGCGACGCTCTGGCACTTGTCGAGCACGTCGCAGAGCACCTCTTGGCCGAGATAGATCCGCGCCAGGCTTACCTCGACACGAGACATGATGGCGATGGCGCGTTCCGCTGCATCAGTAACGGCAGCGAAACTGTCGACCGCTGAGACTTCGAGGGGTAACCCCATCCCGCCGATGGCCGCGAGGTCGGTCGCGAGCACAAGAAGATCGGGGCCGGCGGGAAGCGGCGGTAGCGCGAAGCTGAACGTGGCTGGGAGGACGATCGAGCCGTCGGGCTCGCCTCCGTCCCCGACCCGAACGACCTCGTCCTCAAAGGAGATCGTGGTGCGCGGATCGACCTCCAATGCAACATGCATGTCGAGCGGCCCATCGCATGCCCGATCGGGATGCAGATCAATTTCCCACGTCTGCCGATTGGTGTAGGTCTCGATGAAGTGGCGCTCATCGTGGACGTGGAAGCCGTGCTCAGCTACGTGGTCTTTCAGATCCGCGACGAAACCCTGAAGATCGATCACTGCCATCAGTTACAGCCTGCCATGTTTTCGCGGGGAAGCGTTGCGCGGGCGAGGGTTGGTGGAATTGGGGCGGGCTTGTGGTTCACTGCCGCGGTGGACGATGTCGTGCTCCTCTCCGTCCTGCATGAGGCGGTTGACGCCATTGTTGTCGCGCTCCGTGACCACGATGACTGGGGATTGTCTGGTGGGCGCGATGGTCAGTATGTCAGCGATCTGGTGGCTGACAAGGCTGTGCTCACGGTTTTTAAGCGCCACGGAATCCAGGTGTTGAGCGAAGAGTCTGGCCTGGTCGGTGAAGGTGACGGTTCACTGATTGCTGTAGTTGACCCTCTGGACGGTTCCACCAACGCGTCGCGTCCGCTGCCCTGGTTCGCCACAAGCCTGTGCGTCGTCGATGATGCCGGAGCTCGGGCCGCGGTCGTGCATGACCACCCGGCCGGTGTGCGCTACGACGCTCTTCGTGGCGGAGGAGCGCGCCTTGACGGCGCGTTATTGCCCTGTCGCGAGCCGGTAGAGCTTGCTGACGCGATCGTTGGTGTGAATGGACTCCCGCCGAGGAACCCGGGCTGGGCACAGTATCGAGCCCTGGGGGCAGCGGCGTTGGATCTGTGTGCGGTGGCTGACGGCCGCCTCGACGCCTATGTCGACTACGACCATGAGGCACACGGCGGCTGGGATTATCTGGGTGGGATGCTCGTGTGTCAGGAGGTCGGTGTGACCGTCGGCGATGCCTTCGGTCGTGCTCTTGTCACCACTGAACACGCGGCTCGGCGAACGCCTGTGGCCGCGGTGGGCGCGCTCTTCGATGACTTGATCGCAGCCCGACGAGACATCTCGTGATTGGTGAGCATCTCGGCGAGACCAGTCGGGGGCTCCACCGACTCGCGTGGTGATTGGGGGTTAAGGTCGTGATCGATCCGAACTTGTGGATGGTTCACGCCCTGAGTGGTAGGCAACCTCGTCGGCGTTGATGGGCAACCGCCAGATGATGGAGAGTCTCATGAGTCAGCAACTCAACCGCCGGACCGTATTGAGAACGGTTGGTGGCTCAGCGGTTGCGTTCTTCGTTCTGGGTTGTGGTTCGGGGGTTTCCAACCAGGGTCCAGCGGCAGCGAGGTATGGCCCGCCTGTGCCGCCCGACGGCCGTCTGGTTACCCGGTGGCGCCAGGACCCATTCGCTTTCGGCTCGTACTCGTATCTGGCAAAGGGTGCGGAACCTGGCGATCGTTCGGTGCTCGCCGAGCCGATTGGGGAGCGGGTGTACTTCGCTGGCGAGGCGACGCATCGGGTGTATCCCGCCACGGTGCATGGCGCGTTTCATTCAGGCCGGAGCGCGGCTCAGCAGATGCGGGTGGCCGGACTCGACGACATCGTGGTTGTCGGTGCGGGCATGTCGGGTCTCTCAGCTGCCCGATGGTTATCCGACGAGGGTGTCTCGGTGGCTGCGATCCTCGAGGCTCGTGACCGAATCGGTGGCAGGGTCTTCACCGATCACTCGCTGGGAAGCGCCGTGGACATGGGTGCCTCGTGGATCCAAGGCATCAATGGCAACGTCCTTACCGACATCTCTGACCGAGCGGGGATCGAACGGCTTCGCAGCGAGTGGGCCAATTGGGTCGTTCGTGATGCGATGGGCGAGGTCGTCGCTCTTGACCGGCTGCCCTCGGACTATGTCCAGGTTGTGAATGTCGAGATGGAGTACGCCGCCGATGTTGCTCAACTCTCGGCCGAGGCGGTCGAGGAGGGTGGCGGTCTTTACGGCGGGGATGTCGTGTTTCCGCATGGTTACGAGCAGGTGGTTGACGTTGTCGCTGACGGACTCGATGTCGATCTCGGAGCGATCGTCGCTCGGATCGATCATGATGCAAACGGTGTGGTGGTCACACTCAGCGACGGTCGAACTGTTTCGGGTGGGGCTGTGCTTGTCACGGTTCCGCTTGGTGTGCTCAAAGCGGGTGGGATCGAGTTTGCGCCGGCTCTTCCCGATGAGAAACTCGGCGCCATCGACCGGCTCGGTATGGGTCATCTGAGCAAGGTGTTCTTGAGGTTTCCCGATGTGTTCTGGGAGCCGGATGTGGAGTTCTTCGGCTTCATGGGCGAGAAACGAGGCTTGTTCCCCTACTGGGTGAACATGATGCCCTATACCGGCGCTCCAATCTTGATGGCATTCCATGCTGGAACCCCTGCCGACGAACTTGGCGGCAAATCCGATGATGAGATCGTGGCGACGGCGATGGACGTGTTGGGCATGATGTATCCGGGCTAATGCGCACAGATACGGTGATGTGTGTCCGGCCGTCGGGCACTACGGTTTAGTCAGTGGGGCAATCTTCTCCTTGGCGCGCACTGTTTGGCCTGTTGGGGCCCCACCGCGTCCGTGCGGGAGCGATGTCGGGGGTGTTGACGGTCGCTGGGTCGCTGCCATTGTTGGGGCCGGTGCTCATCGGTCGCTTCATCGACGATGCCGGTGCTGGTGCGACCACTGAGCACCTGGTAGTTCTTGCTGGGCTCTACATCGCTGTGGGCCTCTGCCGCCAACTCATGGCGGTGGCGGTCGCCTGGACGGCTGCTGACCTCGCCTGGACGGTGACGAACGATCTCCGTTCTGATCTCGGCCGGCATGTGCTTGCGCTCGATCTCGGTTTCCACCGGGGAACGAGTCCGGGGGAGTTGGTCAGTCGGGTCGATGGCGACGTCACTGCGTTGAGTGAGTTCATCGCGAGTTTCGTCGTGAAGGCCATCTCTGCGACGGTCACCCTGATCGGCATCGTCGTGGTCGTGTCGTGGCAGGACTGGCGGATCGGTGCCGGTCTGGCCGCGTACCTTACCTTCGCCATCGGCACCGTGTTCGGCATGCGTAACAGGGCGGTTGACGATGCTGCCAGCGAGCGAGCCGCCACGGGTCGAATGCTCGGCGAGGTCGAGGAGCGGCTGACGGGTGCCGACGATTTGCGGGGCAACGGCGGGGGATCACATGCCGTGGCAACCTTCCAGAAGGCCAGCGCTGCGGTGTTGCGTTCAACGCTGCAGCGAGAGAAGCAGAGTGTCACCTTGTGGGTGGTTTCAAACGCCGTGTTCGCGTTTGGTGGCTTGATCGTGCTGGCGATCGATGCCGCGTTGCTGAGGAGGGGCGCGATCACTCTCGGTACTGCCTACATGATCTTCCAGTACACGCAGATTCTCCGGGAGCCGCTCGGTCAACTAGCGGACGAGACCGAGGCTGTGCAGCGTGCCGCCGGTGGCATGACTCGCACGATCGATTTGATGGCCGAGCGTTCCTCGATCGATAACTCTGGGACCGCGGTCTTGCCCGAGGGGCCGTTGTCACTACACCTGGACCATGTGTCGTTTTCCTACGACGATGAGGATGACCCCGTTCCGGTCCTCAACGCTGTGTCGCTAAATTTGGCGGCGGGGAGAACCATGGGAGTGCTCGGTCGAACCGGCAGTGGGAAGACCACGCTCGCACGTTTGCTTCTGCGCCTTGTCGACCCGACGGATGGGAAGGTCTCGTTCGGCGGGGTCGATATCTCGTCTGTCCCGCTGAGCGATCTTCGAGCGCGCACCGGTGTGGTCTCCCAAGACGTGCACCTTTTTGCGGCGTCGATTCGTGACAACCTCGTCCTCTTCGACGACTCGATCTCGAATGAGCGGGTGCGAGCAGCGCTCGACCAGCTACACCTGCTCGACTGGGTTGAGGCGATGCCAGATGGCCTCGAGACGGTGCTCGGCCCTGCCGGCGCTGGCCTGTCTGCAGGTGAGGGCCAACTGATCGCGCTCACCCGACTTTTCTTGCGTGAGCCCGATCTCGTGTTGCTCGACGAGGCATCGTCTCGCGTTGATCCGGTCACTGAAGCCCGAGTGACCCAGGCTGTGGATCGTCTCATCGAAGGCCGAACAGCGATTGTTATCGCACACCGGTTGTCGACGGTGGAGCGACTCGACGAGATTCTCATCCTCGATGCGGGTGGAGTCGCCGAGCATGGCACGCAGGATCAGCTTCGGGCCACTACATCGAGTCGCTATGCCGCTCTTTTGGCTGTCGGGTCTGATCATGAGGTTGACGCTGCGCTTCTTGGCCCTGCCGCAACGAATATCTCGGACCTATGACCTCGTCTGTGCAACCAGTCCGCTTCGGCTGGAAACTCGGACGCTTCCGTGGTCGGTTGTGGGGCTGGGTGTGGTTGTCTTTCACCGGGTATTATCTTGCCCCGCTGGTCACCGGATGGTTGCTGAAGCTGGTCTTCGATGAGCTTGAGGAGCGTGGGTCGATCACGAAACTGTTGGTGGCGATTGGTGTGGCCGAGTCGGTGTCGTGGGTGCTTTTCGCTCTGTCGGTCTGGCTTGTGATTCGCTGGTGGGTTGCCGCTAATACGTTGATGCGCACCAACATGCTCAGGGCGCAGACGATCAGCGGTGGCGCTAAGGCGGCGACGTTGCCGTCGAGTCCATCGGAGGCGATCACCCGGTTTCATGAGGACACGCGCGATGCCGTCTTGTGGACCGATTCTTGGCTCGATGGCGCCGGCATTCTCGCCTATGGCGTTGGTGCACTCATTGTGATGTCGACGATCAGTAAGGGCGCTGCGTTGGTTGTTCTCGTCCCGCTCGCGGTCGTCACACTCATCACCCGACTCCTCACACCACGTCTCTATGCGGCTCGCGCCGCGGACCGCCGCGCCGCGAGCACCGTGAACTCGTTTCTCGGAGAGATGTTCGCGGGAATGCTCGCCTTCCGACTGGCCGGCAGGGAGGAGGCGGCCATTTCGCGGCTCGAACAGCACACGTTTCGCCGCCGCCGCACTGCGGTGCGCGACACCGTGTTGAGGCAGGCGATCGAGGGCATCTCGTCATCGACCTCTGATGTGACTATCGGCTTGACTCTTCTCGTGTTGGTGCCGTCGATCCGCAATGCGAATCTCAGTGCCGGTGACGTGGCTCTGTTCGTCGCGTACTCAGTGCGGCTTGGCCTTGTCCCTCGCTATGTCGCCCGGATCATCACGTCACGTGAGCAGGCGATCGTGTCGTATGAACGAATGGGGGAGATGGTCGCCCCCGATCGGATCGACGATCTGCTCGAATATTGCCCGGTGACGATCGAGAAGCGCGACGTCATGCTGGTGCGCGAGTCCGACCCGGATCGTCACACGCTCGAACGGTTGGAACTCAGTGGCGTGACATCTCTCCATCCGAGCACCGGTGGAGGCGTGAGCGACATCGACCTCTCGATTCGTGGAGGGTCGTTCATCGTCGTTACCGGTGAGGTCGGCGCCGGCAAGTCGACGTTGCTGCGCTCAATCGCCGGGATCGATCGGTTGAACGCCGGGTCGATTAGTTGGAATGGTCTGATGGTTGAGGACGTCGCGGCCTGGATGGTTCCGCCGAATTCCGCCTATCTACCCCAGGTGCCTCGGCTGTTCAGCGAGTCGTTGGCGGCAAACATCGCGCTCGGTCGAACTGAGCTTCCGCTCGACGACATCATCGCGCTCACCACCCTGGATCAAGACCTGGCACAGATGCCGGACGGTGCAGCCACTCGGGTTGGGGCGCGGGGGTTGCGCTTGTCCGGGGGCCAAGCGCAGCGTGTTGCGGCTGCACGCAGCCTGTTGACCACGCCAGAGCTTCTTCTCATCGATGATGTCTCTAGTGCGCTCGACGTCGCCACCGAACTTGAGCTTTGGAATCGGCTGCGGGAGCAGGGGAGAAGTACGATCATCGCCGTATCTCATCGGCAGTTGGCGTTCGAACTGGCTGACGAAGTGATCACCATGCGAGACGGCCGAATCGCCTGACCTGACAGCGTCTGCTGCCGATAACCTTTGGGTTCCGGGCGTTTAGCTCAGCTGGCTAGAGCACCTCCCTTACAAGGAGGGGGTCGGGGGTTCGAGTCCCTCAACGCCCACTCGGGGGGATTAGTAGAATTCGGCGGTTTCTCTAGTAGAAGTCGGCCCGGTTTCTGCTGGTCTTGCATCGTCCCTTTGCCGGCTGAGAGATCCGCCCACGGCAGTTCGCACCCATCGGTGGCCCGAGGCCGCCGTCGTGGGTCTCCCCGACGACAAATACGGCGAGGTCGTCGGCGCATTCGTCCGTGGTCCGGATAAGGGTGGTCTCGGTCGTCGGTCCGTTGGAAGCTGGGTCGGTGGCTGTCAGGCCTCCGCCCGGATGAACGACATCACCGGCAAAGAGAGCCCATCGTCGACGTTGAGGTTCACTCCGATGGCTTGGTCGATGGTCGTCACGGTGTCGTCGCTCACGACCAGGTCGAGGTCGGCGAGGAACTGGCGTACGCCGATCACCACGTCTGTGCGAGCCTCGATCGCGGCGGATGCGGCGAAGCAGACCTCGAGTCGGGTCCACGGTTCGGTGAAGTCCATCACGTCAGCTCGCGCCGGATCGGCCGCGATGAAGCAGATGTCCCACTCGTCGCTGTGTGCGGCGGCGACGATGTCGGAGGGCAGCGCGTACTCGACCCACACCGGGGTGCGGTCGACAGCGGCCGCGACGCGACGAGCCATCTCCGGCGCCGGGCCGGTTGGGGAGCCGTCGGGGTCGTGGCCGGTGACGAGTTCGGTGTTGGCCAGGTTGAGCGCGATGCGCAGCGATTCCATGTGCGTGACGAGCGGTCAGCGCATGATGAATGGATTCGTGACCGAGGACTCCTGGGCCATCCACACCGATTTGGTCTGGACGTACTCCATCATTCCCTCGATGCCCGACTCGCGGCCGAGACCACTGCGCTTCCAGCCACCGAACGGCGAGTTGAAGCCGACTGCGCGGTAGGTGTTGACCCACACCGTGCCGGCGTTGAGCGCGTCGGACGCGCGTATGGCGCGGCCAAGGTTCTGGGTCCAGACGCCGGCGGCGAGGCCGAAGTTGATGTCGTTGGCGATGGCGATCGCCTCGTCCTCGGTATCGAAGGGGATGACCGACAGGACCGGCCCGAACACTTCCTCCTGGGCGATCCGCATGTCGTTGGTGACGTTGGTGAACACCGTCGGCTGCACGAAACGGGTGCCGGAAGCGCCCGGGCCGTCGTAGATGTCGCCGCCGAGCACGCACGTTGCGCCACCCTCCTGGGCGACCTTGATGTAGTCGAGCACCTTCTGGAACTGCGGTTCGGTGGTGACTGGCCCCACGTGGGTGTCGTACGAGGCCGGGTCTCCGATCGTCGCTGAGCCGGCAACCTCTACGTCACCGACTCTGGCAGCCATACGATTCGCAAGGTCACTCCGGCCGGTGAGGTGACCACGTTGGCTGGTTCCGCCGGGTCGAGCGGGTCAGATGACGGCACCGGCACCGAAGCCCGCTTCTACAAC
>JABIQM010000138.1 GCA_018699415.1 Acidimicrobiaceae bacterium | reverse complement strand
TCGATGCTCGGAAGATCCGGGCTCTCGACCTGGGGATACGGGGTGTCGGCGGCGTCACTCATAGAGGGAAGGCTATCGCCTCAAAATTTGAGGGGATCTTGAGAAAACAGCGATCGTTGAGATCCAAAACCACCACCGGTCAGAACGGCCGTAGGGAGGTGTCGACGAGTTACGGGATTGCGACCAGCGGGATTGCGACTAGGGCGAGAATCACGCCGTACAGCTGGACCCGGCGTAGGCGTTCGTCCAGAAGTAACCGAGCGAGCAACACGGTGCTGACCGGATAGAACGCGCCGAGCACGGCTGCCACTGCGAGCGGGCCTCGCTGATACGCCCAGAGTGCACAAATGCTCGAGACTCCCTCGGCGATCCCGGCAGCGATGACGATGAGCCGGGTGTTGTTCGACAGAGTTGTCACGCCACCGACCATGAGTGCGATCACGATCACCAGCGGAACCGAGACGACCCGAGCGGCAACGAGCGGCCACAATCCAGCGCCGTTCTGGGTTTCGGCCAACGCGAGGAAGAAGACCGAGAAGCCAACCCCGGCGATGAGAGCTAGCCCAAAGGCAATGGGGGGCGTCGCCTCGCCCTCCCCCTCGCGGTCCTGGGTGACAAAGGCGATGGCGGCGAGTGCGAACACGATGCCAACCACGTTCACCGCCGCTAAAGCTTCGCCGCGACCAACACCGACAAGAGTTGGGATTACGGCTCCGACGGTGGCGGTGACCGGGGCCAGCAAGCTGATTTTGCCCCGGGAAAAAGCGGCGTAGAGGGCCACGTAGGAGAATGTCGCCGAGAGTCCGGCAACGACGCCAGCGGTCAGATCAGTTGTCCGAATGTCTGGGGCATCGATGAACCAAACCGCGACAAAGAGCAATCCGAGGCTCGCGGCCTGGACCCATGCGGCGACCGCGAACGGGGATGCCCTCCGTGAGGCGACGCCGCCACCAAAGTCGGACGCGCCGATGATCATGGCGCTGATGAGCGAAAGTATCGCGGTCAAGCGCCCACTGACGTCAGTACGTGTACCGAGCGTGGTCCACGAAACTCGAAGCCGTGCAGTTCGACCTCGTGGCTGGGGTCGAGTCGCAGATTGGGGAATCGGGCGAACAGGCGCTCTACGCCGACGCGGATTTCCTGGCGACCGAGCCATTCCCCAAGACAGCGGTGAGCGCCGAGTGCGAAGGCAGCGTGGGATCCCTCTCGACGAGTGAGGTCGATGACGTCTGGATTGGTCCAGTGCGACTCGTCGAGGTTGATCGAACGCAGCACGCCGCTGACGAGATCGCCCTTGGCAATAGCCACCCCAGCGAGTTCGAGATCCTGTGTGGCCTGGCGGGTGACCGTGCCAACGGGGGAGTGCACTCGGAACATTTCCTCGATCAGGCGGCGCATTTTGGTTGGCTCGGCGTGGACTGCGGTGGCGATCGAGGGTTCGCTCAAAAGGAGCCAAGCAACCAGACCGATTCCGTCGCGAGGTTCATTGATTCCGCCCGAGATCATCAGCCTGACGTTGTTGACGATCTCCTCGGTGGTTGCGCCATTCTGCACGAACCAGGAGATCGCCGACCCGTCATTGCCGGCTTTCGCTATCCGTTCGGCGAGGACCGCGCCAAGATCGGCCTTGGTCCGCTCACCGATCGCGGCGAGGTCCGGATCATTCTCAAAGTTGGCCAGGTCGGTGCAGAGGCCCTCGCACCAATCCCACATTCGATTAAAGCCGTACGAGTCGAGCCCTAACACTGTGGCGAGGGCGCCCGCCGACAGTGGTTGCGCGTAGTCGGCCATCACGTCGAACCCGGCGGGGTCGACGGCATCGAGCAATCGATCGGCAATACCAATCAGCTCGTTGGAAACGAACTCACCACTGCGGCCGCCTGGCTGGAACGGCGGCTGCATGATTTCTTGCAGCCGAGTGTGGACCGGGGGGTCGCAGGTGAGCATGTTGGAACCCAAGGTGCGTGCCAAGAAGGAAGGTTCAGTGGCTGCAGTGAACAGTTCTGGGTGCTCCTCCATGAAAGCAACGTCGTCCCAGCGTGTGACGAGCCACATGTCCATGGCTGGTATCCAGCAAACCGGTTCTTGCGTCCGTAGACGGGCCAGGATCGGGGCAGGCTCCCGTTCGAGGTCCGCGAGGCTGATCGAGTCGCCGAGTCCCATCACAGTGACGTTACTCGTTCGGTACCAAATGGATCTGATCAGCTACATTTCCTCCTATGACTCGTGCTCCCCTGGTTGGTCTCGTTGGCCGTCGCAAAATCGGTTCGCAAATCATCGGTCAACCTGAAGTTCTCGGTCACATTGATATCGAGCTCTTCTATCGCGATTACGCCCGAGGCGTGATCGAGGCCGGAGGCTTCGCCGTCAATCTCCCGCTCGACAGTGATCCGGCCGAAGCAGTGTCGCGCTGCGACGGAATTGTTCTCAGTGGTGGAGCTGACGTCGATCCCGCTCGTTATGGGCACGAACCAGAGACCGACATGTTTCCGCCAGAGCAGGTGCGCGACTCCTTTGAGATGGCGATCCTCGATGCTGCGTCATCGCTGGGCACGCCGGTGCTTGGAATCTGCCGCGGTCTTCAAATGGCGAACGTGCACGGCGGTGGGACGCTTCACCAGCACAATGCCGCACACTCGCGCTTCGACGTATTGCCCGACACCCACGTCCATGAAGTTGCTGTCACGGCCGGGTCCACGCTCGGTTCGGTGTACGGCGAGAGTCGGTCCGTGAACTCGCTCCATCATCAGACAGTGGATGAGGTTGCTCCGGACTATCGGGTCACGGCGCGCTCAGACGACGGCACCGTAGAAGGCCTCGAGCACAAGTCGCTTCCGATCATTGCCGTGCAGTGGCACCCGGAGATGATGCAGACCCGAGCCACCGACCCAGTCTTTGCATGGCTGGTCGAGGCGGCCACAAAGTTCGCCGCGTCTCGGGACGCGTGATGCTTCCCCCGATTCGAGTCGGCGTCACGACCGGCTTGTGGATTTGGCGAGAGTCTCTGGCCGAGCGTCGGGTCGCCATTGATCGCATCGCCGAGGCAGGCATCGACCATGTCTTCTTCGCTGACCATGTGAGCTTTCACGACGGAAGCGGCAAGGACG
>JABIQM010000286.1 GCA_018699415.1 Acidimicrobiaceae bacterium | reverse complement strand
GGGAAGCTCGTTGGAACCCGGGTCCCCGCTCTGACCGGCATCCCGGCAATGACATCAGAGGACCGGCTCAAAGCCATCGGTTCCGCGGGCGCGTCATCGGGCTCGCTTGCCATGTTCCATGTCGTGGGCTCCACCCCAGAGGCACCCACCCTCGACGCAGCCCTCGGAGGCAACGAGGCAGCAACTCACACCGTCACCGCTGCCGATCTTCGGGTGGCGCGCGATCAGCTCACCACGGCAGCCACCGGCGGGCGCCTCGGTGCTGTGAGTCTCGGCACCCCCCATTATTCCGTCGCCGAGTTTGGCCGACTCGTCGAGTTGCTCGACAACAGGCACATCCATGACAACGTCGGCTTCTATGTGAACTCCGGCCGCGACGTCGTGCACGAGATAGCGCTCCGGGGCTGGGAGCGTCGGCTCACCGATGCTGGCGTGCAGATCGTCACCGACACGTGCACCTACATCACGCCAGTCATGGCCGAGACCTACGGCGTCGCAATGACCGACTCCGGTAAATGGGCCTACTACGCCCCCGGAAACTTGGGGCTCGAAGTCGTATTCGGGAGCGTCGAAGACTGTGTCGAGTCGGCGATAGCTGGCGAAGTCAGGCGCGATGACACGGTGTGGGCTGATGCCTGAGGCACAGCGTGTTCTCGTGGCCGGCGAAGCATCAGGCCTGGTGCTGGCTCTCGACGAGCCCCTCTCGTTTTGGGGCGGATTCGAGAGTGAGACGGGCACGATCATCGACCACGCCCATCCTCAGGTCGGCGAGTCACTCGCCGGACGGGTGGTGACGATGGCGGTCGGTCGTGGCTCGTCATCCGCCTCGACGGTGCTTGCCGAGGCGATCCGCCTCGGGACCGGACCTGCCGCTCTGATCATGCGGGAGCCAGATGAGATCGTGAACCTCGGCGCCATCGTCGCCGATGAGCTCTACGGCATCACCATGCCGATCCTGATCGTCGATGAACTCACCTTCATCGCCATCGCTGCAGCCGAACGGGCCACCATCTCCCCCTCCGGCACCCTCACCTTCTAACAAAGCACCTCGAAGAACAAAGCACGTCTGGGGACAGACCCCAAACGTGCTTAGGCGAAGGCGAGTTGGGCGGCAGCGAGGTCTTCGAGGGCAGTGCCGGCGGACTTGAAAAAGGTGATCTCGTCGTCGCGGGTGCGCCCTGGGTGACGACCCGACACCAGATCAGCGAGATCGGCCACAAGATCGTCGGCGACAATGACACCATCGGCCAACGGTTGGGCCAGATCCCCAGCGAGTATTGCGTCTTCGCGCGTGTCGACAAAGATCGTGGCGCGGCGCACACAATCATCGTCCGATTCTCGCATCTCGAGGTTGAAGCCCCCGATCAGATCGAGATGGGCTCCAGGTTTCAGCAGCGCGCCCTTGATGAACGGTGTAGTGGCCCCCGTGACGCACGAGATGACGTCGGCTGCGGCAACAGCGGTATCGAGGTCCTCACAAACTGATGCAGCGATCCCCTCACCGGCGACCGCTTCGACAACTGCCCCAGCCTTCGCCGAGTCTCGTCCCCAGACCTCGACCGAATCAAAATCACGTACATGCGAATGAACGAGCACCGCATTCGGTGCCACGGCTCCTGTACCAACTACGAGCAGCCGACGAGCAGCGGGACGAGCGAGACGTTTCGCGGCAACAGCCGACGCTGCAGCCGTACGCCGGGCAGTCAACTCCCCCGCCTCGCACGCGCCGATCAACGACCCGTTGCTGCCATCAAACAGCAGCATCCCCGCCTGAATCATCGGCAAATCAATCGTCCCATTGTCGGGAAAAACGGTAACGCATTTCACCGCGATGACTTTGCCAACGATCCAGCCCGGCTTCATCAGAAAGAATGCATCATTGCCATTGGCGTCAGGAACAGTGTGTGCCGTCCGAGCAGGAGCGACAGCCGACGGCGACACCATCATCTTCTCGATCGACTCAAGCAGCGCTCCCCATGGGAGCGCGGCAGCGACCTGTGCATCGTCAAGGGACCTCATGCGTCACCCTCTGGATACCAATCTTCAATGTCGATGCCGAGACCATCGGCGATGCGGTTGGCGTAGGCGTAGTACGCAACGACCTCGCAGATATCTAGCACATCACGATCACTGAAGCCGACAGAACGAAGCGACTCAACATCGCCTTCGACAACCTTCCCAGGTATGCGTGTGAGCTTCACCGCGTAGGTCAACATCGCTACCCGCTTGTCATCAAGATCCGCCGTCTCCCAACCGTCGTCGATTCGGCCAAGGAGTTCGTCATTCTTCAGAAGTCGGCGCAGACCACGCCGATGGTGCGTCAGTCAATAGTGACAATGGTTCTCGAAGCTGACCACATAAGCAATGAGTTCGCGCTCAACTTTGCGAAGGGTCGCGGTCCCCGACATGGCAGACAGGTACAGCGCGTTGTGCGCTCCCAGCCCCTTCGGGTTCAGCGAATGCACCGCCATGATGTTGTCGACTCGCCCAAAGGTCTTGTCAACCACAGCGTCGTGGTGTGGGGCGAGTTCGCCCTCCCACTGGTCGTCGGGAACTGTCTTGATCCATGCCACAGGGAGAGCCTGCCACAGTCTCCTCCCTCAAACGCAAGGCACTCGGGCCCATCAGCCCCAACACACGAATACCGGCACCGTTTCGGCCGCCACGATTGAGGGGATGCGACAGTCCCGCAGAATTCAAAGTTGACGTTCTTTACATAACGGGTTAGTTATATCGTTATGGCACTTGCCGTCCAGCCTTCAATCGATCTCGAAGCCATTTTCAAGGCCCTCGCCAGTGAACGCCGGCTCCAAGTCCTCGAGTGGCTGAAAGACCCCACCGCCCACTTCCCTTCGCAGGAACATGGTGATCCAGTCACGGACGGTACGTGCAATCAGTTCATCGCCGACAAGCTCGGTGTCAGCCAGCCAGCCGCTTCACGGCACCTGAAGGTGCTCGTCGATGCCGGCCTGATCATCCCAACCCCCCGCAAGGGGTGGACCTACTACCGACGCGACGAGGCGGCCATCGCCAGCCTCAAGCACACCATCAACGAACTCTGAGGAGTCACCATGTCTACGCATCCTGATCTGGCCGGAAAGGTCGTCATCGTCACCGGCGCCGGGAAGGGCATCGGTGAAGCCATCGCCGCCCGCTTCGGATCTGTCGGCTCGTCGGTCGTCGTGAACGATGTCGACGCAGCCTCGGCCGAAGCCGTCGCCCAGAGCATCAACGCCGCCGGCGGCACAGCCATCGCCGCCATCGCCGACGTGAGCGATAGCGCCCAGGTCGACACAATGTTCGAAGCGACACTCGCGGCCTTTGGCACGGTAGACGTGATGGTCAATAACGCAGGCATCGTCTCCCCCATGCTTCACTTCTTCGATGCAGACGAAAAATGGTGGCGTCGGATCATCGACGTGAACCTCACCGGCCACTTCCTGTGTAACCACCGCGCCGCTCGCATCATGGCGAAGAAGGGCGGCGGATCGATCATCAACATGAGCTCTGGTGGGGCCACGCGGGCCCACCGAAGCTTCACCGCCTATGACGCGTCCAAGGGCGGCATCGAAGCCCTCACCCGCGCTATGGCGCTCGACCTCGGCCCCTACAACATCCGCGTGAACGCGCTGATGCCCGGCTCAATCGACACGGCAGGCATGGACACCGAGGCACGCGCTTATCGCGGCGTCAACATCCCTGCCGGCCGCATTGGCGATCCCTTCGACATGACCGGCCCCGCTCTCTTCTTGGCCTCCAACGACTCCAGTTATGTGACCGGAGATGTCATCAAGGTTGACGGAGGCATGCTCGCCCAACAGCGAAGCGCCACCGTCGACATCGTGCATCCCGACACGTTCCCGGCAGTCGAGGACCTGTAAATCATGGGCTTGCGGATCGGAGCCGACGTTGGAGGAACGTTCACCGACATCGTGATCGAGTTGGCCGACGGCAGCTACGCCTCGACCAAGGTTCTGACGACCTACCAGGCGCCAGAACTGGGCATCCTCGACGGCATCAGCCAGATCGCCACCGAGGCGGGAATCGATCTGTCTGACGTCGAGCAGATTATTCATGGCACCACGCTGGCCACCAACGCGCTGATCCAGCGAAGCGGCGCTCGCACCGCGCTAGTCACCACCGATGGATTCCGCGACGTCATCGAGACGCGCACCGAGAGCCGGTTCGAACAGTACGACCTCAATATCGTGCTACCCGCGCCCTTGATCCAACGCGCCGATCGATACACCGTCACCGAACGACTCAATGCCCGCGGCCAAGAACTCGTGGCGTTCGACGAGGCCGGTGCCTGCCAACTGATCACCCGTATTGCTGAGGGCGGCTATGAATCAGTCGCTGTGGGGTTCATCCATAGCTATCGCAATCCTGTGAACGAGCGTCGATTCCGCGAGCTGTTACTCGCGGAACTGCCTGACATCGCTTGCTCGATCTCGAGCGAGGTCTCGCCGCAGATGCGGGAGTTTGAGCGCTTTAACACGGTGTGTGCAAATGCCTATGTACAGCCGCTTATGGCCTCCTACCTCGTTCGCCTCCGAGACGAGCTACAGGCCCGCGGTGCCAACTGTCCGCTCTACATGATCCACTCCGGCGGCGGACTCATGTCGGTTGAGTCGGCTGCCGAATTCCCGGTCCGCTTGATCGAATCCGGGCCGGCCGGAGGCGCGATTTTCGCCGCCGATCTTGCTGCGCGCTACGGGCGTGACCGGGTGCTGTCGTACGACATGGGCGGCACCACAGCGAAGGTCAGTTTGATCGAGAATTACGCGCCGGCTACGGCGAAAACCTTCGAGGTCGACCGCACCGCTCGCTTCAAGAAGGGCAGCGGCATGCCCATCTCCATCCCAGTGATCGAGATGATCGAGATCGGTGCAGGTGGCGGGTCGATTGCATCTGTCGACACCCTCGGACAAATTCGCATCGGTCCACACAGCGCCGGCTCAGACCCTGGTCCCGCGTCCTACAGGCTCGGCGGCACCGATGCCACCGTCACCGACGCCAACCTTGCACTCGGCCGATTGCATCCCGACACGTTCGGGGCCAAAGACATCGACCTCTCTCCAGCGCTCGCTGCCGATGCACTCATTCACTCAATCGGTCAACATCTCGATCTCGACGCTCACACCTCCGCAATCGGTATCGCCGAGGTCGTCGACGAAAACATGACAAATGCCGCCCGCGTTCACGCCGTGGAAAACGGTAAGGACCTCGCCGGTTACACGATGATCGCCTTCGGTGGCGGTGGACCACTGCATGCCTCGCGCCTACTCGACAAGCTCGGCCTCGACGAGCTCATCGTTCCACCGGACGCCGGTGTGGGTTCCGCGGTCGGATTCCTGCGAGCGCCTTTCGCATACGAGGCGGTTCGCAGCTTTTACACGACCACCGAGCACTTTGACGTCGACGGCGCGAACACCATCCTCACTGAACTCGCTCAGGAGGCGATGTCGTTTGTACGCGAAGGTACGAGCGCCAGCGTCACGGTCGAGCGCCAGATCGCTATGCGCTACAAGGGCCAAGGCTGGGAGATCCCCGTCACGCTCGACGACGGCCCCTTCGACAACATGGCGGCCGAACTTCTCGGCACCAAGTTCACCAAAGCGTACGAAGAGTTCTTCGGCCGAGCGATCGACGACCTCACCATCGAAGCCGTCAGCTGGTCAGTTCGAGTCGCATCGGTCGTCGAACCGCCCGCCCGGATCGAACTTGTGACCGAGTTCGACCACAGGGAAGAGACTCCGCTCCAGATTCGCACGATGTTCGACCCGGTCACCGGCAACGATGTAGACGGTTCCGTAGTCGAACGCACGGCCATGAGCCCAGGGTCATCGGTAACGGGTCCGGCCGTGATCGTCGAATCACAAACCACCACCACACTGGCATCACACCATGTGGCCACCATGCAGGTGGACGGCGCCTTGCTCGTACATCGCCGAGATCAAGGAGGCGCGCAATGAGCGTCACTCGTGAACTCCACAACCAGGTCATGTGGAACCGACTGATCTCGGTCGTCGAGGAACAGGCGCTGACGCTCGTCCGCACCGCCTTTTCGACGTCAGTTCGCGAAGCCGGGGACCTATCGGCAGGCGTCTTTGACCGTGATGGCCGGATGGTGGCACAAGCCGTGACGGGCACACCGGGTCATGTGAACACGATGGCCGCCGCTGTCGGCCATTTCATCAATGACATCGGTCCGGAACGGATCTATCCCGGCGACGTCTACATCACTAATGATCCGTGGAAAGGCACCGGCCATCTCCACGACATCACCGTCACCACACCGGTCTTTCATCGCCACGAATTGATCGGCTTCTTCTCCTCAACTGCGCACGTTGTCGATGTAGGCGGTCGGGGCTACGGCCCCGAAGCCAAGGAGGTCTACGAGGAGGGCATTCGGATCCCGATCCTCAAGTGGGTCGAGCGCGGCGTGCTCAACAACGACCTCGTCACCATGGTGCGTTGGAACGTGCGCGAGGCTGACCAGGTCATCGGCGACATACACGGTCTCGCCGCATGCAACGAGACCGGACGGCGGCGCCTCCTCGCCATGCTCGACGAGTTCGATCTTCCCAATCTCGACGACCTGGCAGAGTTCATTTTTGAGCGCACCCATTCGGCCACGATGAAGGCCCTCAAAAATGTCCCATCGGGGACGTACACGAACACCATGACCGTCGATGGCTACGACGACGAGGTCACTCTCGCCGTGATGATCACCGTTACCGACGAGGGCATGCACGCCGACTTCACCGGCACATCACCGTTGAGCAGTCACGGCGTTAATGTGCCACTCGGGTATGCCGAGGCTTACTTCACCTACGGGATGCTCGTGGCACTCGCCCCCGAACTGCCCAACAACTTTGCGTCACTTGCTCCATTCACCGTCAGTGCCCCCGTCGGTGTCATCCTGAACGCTAAACACCCGAACCCAGTCGCTGTTCGCCACGTCATTGGCCATTTCGTCACCGATCTCACCATGGGAGCACTGGCGGAAGCTCTTCCCGATGTAATCCCTGCCGAGGGTGCAGGCGCACTCTGGAACTTCCAAGCCAGCGCTCGCCAGGCATCCGCGGACGACCCGAAGCCGCCGATTGAGATTCTGATGTTCAACAGCGGTGGATCCGGTGCTCGGCCTGCCCTCGACGGCATCACTGCCACCGCCTTCCCGTCCGGCGTGCGCACCATGTCGGTGGAGGCCACCGAACAAATCGGACCGATCATCATCTGGCGCAAGGAGATCCGTGAGAACTCTGGCGGCCACGGCAAGTACCGGGGCGGGATGGGTCAGATCCTGGAGATCGGCCCGACCGATGGCTACCAATTCGAGTTCTCCGCCATGTTCGATCGTGTCACCAACCCGGCCCGGGGTCGCCACGGTGGCGGCGAGGGGGCGCCCGGCGCCGTCTATCTCGACGACGGCACGCCGTTCCCGACCAAAGGCAAGAAGACCGTGCCCGCCGACCGGCATCTGGTCATGGAGTTACCCGGGGGCGGCGGCTTCGGCGACCCCGCGGAGCGAACTCCCGAGGAGATCGAGAACGACCGACAGCAGGGCTATGTCTCCTGACCTTTCAGCTTGTTACCAGCATTATCGACAGGAGCTTTCCATGAGCGTCACCAAGCAGCGGCGCTCTCGGAGTACCCGGCTCACAGGGTTGACCCACACACCGAGTGACCAGAAAGTCGGTCAATGACCGAAGCATCTCGCCTCCGACCGATCGTGCCCGAGCCTCTGCGGTCCTCCTATGACGTTGTCGTCATCGGCGGGGCCGTGATGGGCTCCTCAGTAGCGTGGTTTCTTTCGGCAAACCCCGATTTCGACGGCTCAGTGCTCGTTGTCGAGCGCGACGGCTCATACGACTTCAGTTCCACATCGCGCACCAACAGCTGTATCCGTCAGCAATTCTCCACCGAGGTCAACATTCGTGCCTCGCTGTTCGGCGCGGAGTTCATCCGCAACTTCCAGAGCTATATGGGGGACGACCCCGCAGTGCCGGAGATCTTCCTCGACGCCTTCGGCTACATGTACCTCGCCGACGACAGGGCATTCGCTTCGGCGCTACGCGACTCCCAAGCCCTTCAAGAGTCGTTGGGCGCGGGCACCAAGATCATGACCCCAGCCCAGATCGCCGAGGCCTACCCCTTCTACAACCTCGACGGGATCGTCTGTGGAAGTCACGGCCTTGTTGACGAGGGCTATTTCGATAGCGGCACGATGTTCGACTGGTGGCGCCGAAAGGGTCGTCAAAATGGCGTGGAATACCTCGCCAACGAGGTCGTGGCGCTTGCCCGCGAGGGCGACCGAATCGCCACGGTCACCCTTGCGACCGGCGAAACCGTCAACGCGGGTATCGTCGTCAACGCCGCCGGACCCCGCTCCGTTGAGATCGCCCACATGGCTGGCTTCGAGCTTCCCGTCGAACCTCGCCGACGATACACCTACATCTTCGACGCAGCCGAACCACTCGACCGCCGCCTCCCCCTCACAATCGACACAACTGGGGTCACCTGTCGCTCCGACGGTGGGTTTTACATGGCAGGTTGTCCGCCGGACGACGATCCACCGGTTGGCTACGACGACTTCGCCTTCGTGAGCGATATCTGGGAGAACAAAATCTGGCCGTCGATCGCCAACCGGATCCCTGCGTTCGAACGGGTGAAGGTAATCAACAAATGGGTCGGCCACTACGCGTACAACACCCTTGATCACAACGCGATCATCGGACCCCACCACGAAGTCGACAACTTCATCTTCGTTAACGGCTTCTCCGGCCATGGAATGCAACAGTCGCCGGCGATGGGTCGAGGCGTCTCCGAGTGGATCACGTACGGCGAGTACCGATCCATCGACCTCACGCCACTCGGCTACCACCGCATCGTCACGGGCGAGCCCTTCGTGGAGACAGCCATCATCTAGGGGCAGCACATCTCGGAGTAAAGCGCGGCAACTAGTCTCGACCCATGACGTTGTCGCTTACTCCGCACGCTTCGTTCCCCGGGCAAAGACCGGTGCTCGTCGTTGTCGCTGACGGCGTTGGCGTAGCTCCGGCCGGGCCGATGAACGCAGTCACCGAGGCCGCCACGCCCACACTTGACCAGCTGTGTGAGTCGCGGCTCTACACAACACTGCTAGCCCACGGGCTGGCCGTGGGGCTGCCATCGGATAGCGACATGGGCAATAGCGAGGTCGGCCACAATGCACTTGGTGCCGGCCGAGTATTCGCCCAAGGCGCCACGCTCGTCAACGAGGCCATCAACACTGGTGCGATCTTTGAGTCTGATGAGTGGAGTGCGGTCATTACTCGCGGCAATGCCGCCACGCTGCACTTGCTCGGCCTGCACTCAGACGGAAATATCCACTCGCACACTAACCATCTGTACGCCCTGATGCGGCGAGCCGTTGCCGATGGCGTTCGCCGTATCAGGGTTCACATCCTTCACGACGGACGCGACGTGGATCCCCGCTCAGCCCTCACCTACATCGCCCAAACCGAGGCTGTTCTTGCCCAACTCAACGCCACCGATGGGGTCGACGCTGCGATCGCATCGGGCGGAGGCCGTATGACCATCACCATGGACCGCTACGGCGCCGATTGGTCCATGGTCGAACGCGGCTATTGGTGCCACACGCACGGAGTCGGACGCACGTTCTCGTCGGCTACCGAGGCCGTCGAGACTGTCTACGCCGAGTCCGACGACGACGACCAATATCTCGACTCGTTCGTCGTGGTCGACTGCGATGACACCCCCATCGGGAAGATGGTCGACGGCGACGTCGTAATCCTGTTCAACTTTCGCGGTGACCGGGCCATCGAGATCAGCCAGGCCTACGAGGACCCTGACCTCAGCCAGTTCGATCGGGGCCGACATCCGGACGTGCTCTACGTCGGCATGCTCCAATACGACGGTGACCTGCTAGTGCCGACCAACCATCTGGTGGCGCCGCCGACGATCGACCGCGTGATGGGCGAGTACATCTGCGGCACGGGGCTAGCTAGCTTCGCGGTAAGCGAGACCCAGAAGTTTGGTCATGTCACCTACTTCTGGAACGGCAACCGCAGTGGCTACCTCGATGAGTCGCTTGAAACGTATGGCGAAATCCCGTCCGACAACGTTGAGTTCAACACGACGCCGGCAATGAAGCTTCGGGAGATAACCGAGTCCACGATCGAACTGCTCCGGTCGGGACAATACGCCATGGGTCGCATTAACTTTCCCAATGGCGACATGGTTGGCCACACGGGCGATCTCAAGGCAACCGTCGATGCCATGCAAGTGCTCGACGATTGTCTCGAACAGTTACTCATCGCGATCGACGAAGTTGGCGGCGTGCTGGTGTTCACCGCCGATCACGGCAACGCCGACATCATGTACACCGAGCAGGCTGACGGCGAGGTAACACCGAAGACCAGCCACACGCTGAGCCCCGTGCCATTCGTGATCCATGACGCGACCAGCAGCGACGATTACCGACTCGCACAGCTAGCCCAAGCCGGCCTCGCCAACGTGGCCGCCACAGTGCTCAACCTCATGGGCTATGACGCCCCCGAGGGCTACGAGCCCTCCTTGATCGAGTTCACTGACGATGTTCCGCTGGGGGCAGCGAGTTTCACCATCAGTTGACGCACCCCGTGGCCCATGTTTTCGAAAATGGTCATTGTCTTCCGTATCGTCCGTCGCTGTCATGTCGTGATCGTGGTCGCGGCCCCGGACACTGTCGCGACCTCGGGCACGACGAGAATTACAGGCAGGGGCGGCAGTGCAAGGAAACGGCCTAAACGATTCTTCCTCCAGATTCGGTCTTGGGCCTCTCGGCGATCGCTACGTATGACACGAGATCGCCTACAATCACGGGCCAGCGCGCTGGTCCGAAACAGGGTCCTGGCTCCGAGAGGAATCGCATGCGAACCGGAGGACAACTCGTCGTTGATGCACTCGTGGCTCACGATGTGACCACGGCATTTGGCGTGCCGGGTGAGAGCTATCTCGCCGTCCTCGATGCTCTCGTCGACACCGACATCAATTACGTGATCTGTCGTCAGGAGGGAGGCGCCGCCTACGCAGCTGAGTCATGGGGACGACTTACCGGCACTCCCGGAATCTGCATGGTTACCCGCGGTCCCGGCGCAACAAACGCATCGGTCGGTATTCATGCGGCAATGGAGAACTCGATGCCGATGGTCGTACTGATCGGCCAAGTCGCCACTCAGGAGCAGGGTCGCGAAGCGTTTCAGGAAATCGATTACCGCCGGTTCCTCGGGCCGATCACCAAGTGGGCCACCCAAGTTGACAACGTCGATGATCTGGCCGAGGCACTCACCATGGGCTTCAAGGTCGCCGTTTCGGGCCGACCCGGCCCGGTTGCGATCGCACTGCCAGAGGACGTCCTCCGATGCACTACCGAGGTCACCGACGTTTCACCCCTGCCGGTGGAGCGGGCAACTCCCACCCCGCAGGAGATCGATACCATCATCGCTGAACTCGGGAAGGCTGAGCGACCGGTGATCATCGCCGGCGGCGGACGATGGACCGAGCAGGCTCGGGTCGACCTCACACATTTCGCCGAAGCCAATGATATTCCCGTTGTCACCGCCTTTCGTTTCCACGACCTAGTCGACAATCACAGCGACCAGTTCGTCGGAGAGGCGGGCGTCGCAATGTTGCAGGCGGTGAAAGACACCATCCACAACGCCGATGTCGTCCTCGGCCTGGGGATCCGATTCGGGGAGATGACCACTGCGGCATGGACCTTGATCGACCTGGACGAACCCGCCCAACGGATCGTGCACGTCCACCCTGATCGCACCCAACTCAGCCGCATCTACCCGACCGAGATCGGCGTGCTGGGTGATCCATCCGTCACAATCGGCCTCATGCGGGACCGGGTAGTCGATGCGCTCGAACGACGATCCGTCTGGCGCCACGAGCGACACAATGCCTACGTCGACGCCGCTGTAGCGCCGCCACAGCCCGGCGACCTCGACATGGGCATTGTCATGCAATGGCTCCAGGAAAATCTGCCTGATGACGTGATCATCACCGCTGGCGCCGGCAACTTCTCGATCTGGCCTAACAAACTCTTTCGCTATGGGCCTCAAGCGCGTCTGCTCGCGCCTCAAAACGGGACCATGGGCTACGGCCTCCCCGCTGCCATCGCCGCGAAGGCGGCGCATCCCGAACGGACCGTCGTGTGTTTCGCAGGCGACGGCGATCTTCAGATGACTGTTCAGGAACTCGGCTCGGCTCGCCAGGCCGGCATCGAACCGATCGTGTTGGTTCTCGACAACGAAATGTACGGAACTATTCGAGCCCACCAAGAGCGCAACTATCCCGAGCGCGAATCGGGCACGAAGATCATCAACCCCGACTTCGTGGCCCTCGGCTTGGCCTACGGCATACACAGCGAACTGGTCAATCGCACCGATCAGTTTCCCGCCGCGTTCGAACGCGCCATGGCGTCATCCACTGGAGCGCTGCTCCACTTGAAGGTGCCGGTCGAGATGCTGACCCCATGGATGTCGATTGACGATGCCCGGGCTAGCGGACGCAGCTGACAAAGCCCGCTTAGGACAAAGCACGTTTGGGGTCTGACCCCATACGTGCTTTGGATCAGGCTTCGCCGAGGTAGCTGGCTCGCAGCTCGGGATGGATGAGCAAAGCCCCCGCCGTGTCGTCGAGCACTACACGACCGGTCTGCAGCACCCATCCGCGGTCGGCGATCGAGAGCGCCATATTGGCGTTTTGCTCCACCATAAAAATGGCGACACCTTCCTCGTGGATCTGTTTGATTAGCTCAAAGTTGGTCTGGACCAGCGCCGGCGCCAGACCCATGGACGGCTCGTCCATGAGCAGGACACGCGGGTTGCTCATGAGGGCACGGCCCATCGCCACCATCTGCTGTTCGCCGCCGGACAGGGTGCCGGACTTCTGGCTGAGACGCTCGTAAACACGAGGGAACATCGAGTAGACGCGTTCGAGATCCCGCTGGATGCCATCACGATCGGTCCGCAGATATGCACCGAGTTCGAGATTTTCTTTCACCGACAGCCGTTTGAAGAGGCGCCGGTTTTCGGGGACCATTGTGACGCCACGCTCCACCAGGTATGACGTGGGCTTGCCGTTGACGACCTCACCGTCGAGCACAACGTCACCCGTGGTCGGCGTCACCATGCCAAGAAGGGTCTTGAGTGTGGTCGACTTGCCTGACGCATTACCCCCCAGGAGGCAAACCAGCTCACCTGGATAGATGGCAAGGTCGACATCCTTGAGAATGTGAACTGCGCCATAGTGCGTGTTGACGCCCCGCATCTCGAGTAGCGGCGTCGCTCCGTTGCGTTCGGTCATGACGCCTCCTCGACGGGACGACCGAGATACGCCTCGATCACCTGCGGGTTCGTGGATACTTCCTCATAGCTGCCTTGGGCGATGGTCTCGCCGTGATCAAGTACGACCACACGATCTGAGACATCGCGCACAACACCCATGTCGTGCTCGATCATCACGATCGTGAAGCCCCACTCACTTCGAAGCTTGCCGATGAGCGTGGTGAGCTCTTCGGATTCCTTTGGGTTCATGCCCGCCACAGGCTCATCCAGTAGGACGACCTGGGGCTTCGTCGCCATCGAACGAGCAATTTCGAGACGGCGCCGATTGGCGTAGGAGAGCACCGATGCCGGCTGGTGGAGGCGGTACCCGACAAGACGAGAACCGAAGAAGCCGAGCACCTTTTCGCCATACTCACGAATCTCGGCTTCTTCACGCTTGAACGCAGCCGTATTAAACAGCGATCCAAAGACGCCTTGCTTGGTGCGGCAGTGCTGCGCCACCATCACGTTCTCAAGGATCGTCATGTTGGCGAAGAGGCGGACGTTCTGGAAGGTGCGAGCGATGCCCCGGGCGGTGACCTGGTTGGGATCGAGACCGAGCAGCGACTCGCCCTTGAAAATAATGTCACCCTCTGTCGGGGTCACCATGCCTGAGATCATGTTGAAGAACGTGGTCTTGCCAGCCCCGTTGGGGCCGATGACCGAAACGATCTCCCCCTCATCAACATGAAAATTCAGGTTACGGAGAGCATGCAAACCACCAAAGGTCACGCTCAGATTGTCAATGGTGAGAAGACGTTCGCCGCTCATGCCGGGGCCACCTCTCCCATGTCATCGGGTTCGTCACCCGTATCGATCTCACCCTTGAGCCACGCGTCCTGCAAGAACTCCTCCTGGTGGAGTTCACGGGTACGGCGCACATTGGGAATGAGTCCCTCGGGCCGCTTCAGCATCATCCAGATGAGAAGAGCGCCGTAGATCAGCAGCTTGAAGTTAGAGAATTCTTGCAGCAATCCTGGCTGCCTCGGCCCACCGAGGACGCCGATCAGCACCACGGCACCAGCAATGACACCGGCGATATTGCCCATGCCGCCAACGATCACAACCACCAAGATCACAATCGACACGAGGATGATGAAGCTCGTGGGGAAGACGGAGCCCACCTTCG
>JABIQM010000253.1 GCA_018699415.1 Acidimicrobiaceae bacterium | reverse complement strand
CGCTGAGGCTGAGGCGATCGCCGCAGTGGCAGCTGATCTGGGTGGGACCATCTCACGACATGGCAACGATTGGTTGGTTGATCGCGGCGAAAATGTGTGACGGAATTCTCATGAGAAATCTCTTATGATTCATTTGGCCTATGCCGAGTAAAGAGAGATGTCACGTCGCTTTCTCGTAATACTCGTCTCGTTCGCTCTGGGAACAGTTGTTGTCACCGCTTCGCCGGTCCAGGGCGCCACGTCAGAATGCGAAGGCAGCACCTCGATGTACTGCGAGGAATGGATATTTCATCTCGATGGCTGGAATCGTTCCTCGTCGCCGGTGATCGCCGATATCGACGCGGACGGACTCAACGAGATCGTCTTCGGACATCAAGATGGCAAACTCCGCGCCTATGAGGCTGACGGCACGCTGAAGTGGGAAAGCCTGGCGGTGCCGGGCGTGGCGCCTGGCTGCACCAGCCAAACCAGCGCAAGCGCGATCGATTCGAGCCCGGCAGTTGCCGACCTCGACAACGATGGGATCCCAGAGGTAGTGGTTGGTGTCGGCTCCACCTGGGTCTCCAACCAGAACGGCAGTGTGATCGCGTTCAACGGCAAGACAGGCGCGATGATCTGGAACTTTGACCGTGGTCGCGATGAGGGCAATACATGGGCCAACACCGGTACCCCGGATGGATACTGCGGACATGTCTTCGCAACCCCGGCGATCGGTGACATTGATGGTGACGGCAAACTCGATGTGGTCTTCGCCTCATGGGATTTTCAGATCTGGGCCGTCGACCGCTTTGGTGAACCGCTTTCTGGATTCCCTGTCAACAATGACGATTCCGTTTGGTCATCACCCGCCCTGTTTGACCTCGACAGCGACGGCGACATGGAGATCTTTATCGGCGGCGACTCAACGCTTGGGGGATACTTCGATCATCAGGGCGGGGTGTTCCGCGCTCTCGATTGGGAGAACGGTACGGTCACAGAACTCTGGCATCGCACAGCTAATGAGGTGTTTCACGCATCGCCGGCCATCGGTGACATCAATGGCGACGGGCGACCCGAGGCCATCGTGAGCACTGGTGAAAATTGGCTTTCAGAAACAGGTAATGCGAGTGATCACAACAAGGTCTTCGCCTTTCATCTTGACGACGGTTCGACAGTTCCGGGCTGGCCGCAAAGCGCCGGTGGCACTGTGAAGGCAAGCCCTGTTCTGGGGGACCTCGATGGCGACGGAAGGCCTGAGGTCATTGCCGGTTCCTGGGACCGTAAGGTGTACGCCTGGCACGGAGATGGCTCGCTCTACTGGAGTGTGGCCCCCGAGTTTGTTCACGGCGAGAACGTCTTTACGGCGCGAATTACGAGCTCGCCGATCATCGCCGATCTCGATGGTGACGGAGATCAGGATGTGGCCGCAGGAACCGATTTTGGTCTGGCGATGATGAGCGGTCAGAACGGGTCTCCGCTTGAAGCTGGGGTCTTCTGGCCTAACAAGGTGAGCCACGCCTGGTCGCACGAGGCGGCACCCGCTATAGGGATCCTCGGCGGTGAGCGGCGAATTGTGGTCACCGGCTTTGACACGCCGAACCATCGCACACGCGTCGCCTCGTTCTCGCTGCCATCCACGAGCGCAACCGACGCATGGCCAATGGCGCGATGGTCGCCCACCCGAACCGGATCTCTCCACAAGTCCTTGTGTGAGTTGTCGGGGGCCTCTGGCACCTTCTGCGATGTCTCCGACTCGGCCTACTATGCAGCTGGAGTCCACTGGATGGTCGAAAACGAGATCACAACCGGAATCTCGTCGAGATTGTACGGACCAAACCTGGTTCTGACCCGCGCGCAGATGGTGACCTTCTTGTGGCGACAAGAAGGTTCACCATTGGGCTATTCAGCTCATGGATTCGGTGACGTGAGTGCTGGCAGCTACTACAACGGCGCGGTCGCCTGGGCAAAAGCCGAAGGCATCACCACCGGCACGGGAGAATTCACGTTCGCTCCAGATGCCTCCGTGACCCGCGCTCAGCTGGTCACGTTGCTGTGGCGTCGTTCCGGAGGCGAGCTGTACCAGCCGCCTCATGGGTTCATCGACGTCCCAAATGACCGGTACTACTCAGTCGCTGTTGCCTGGGCGAAAGCCGAAGGCGTCACCACCGGCACAGGAGAATTCACGTTCTCGCCCAGTGACAATGTCACCCGCGCTCAAGCGGCCGCCATGCTCTACCGCGAAGCCGTCTCCTAGCGGCGCCGCTCAGTCGACGTCGGCGGCGACACGCTGGTAGACAGCGGTCATTTCGCCAGCAGCGCGCTCCCACGTCATACCGGTGATTCGATTGACGACAGCGGGATCAACAGAAGGGTCCTCGACTACAGCGACGAGCGCTTCGGTCAGTGCCACCGTGTCGCCGGGGCTGATGAGCGGCACCCGGTCAGAGATTAGCTCCGGTAAGGCGCCAACAGCGGTGGCCACGACGGGTGTTCCTACTCGTAGCGCTTCGAGTGGGGGTAGGCCGAATCCTTCGTAGAGCGATGGGAAGCACAACACCGTGGCATGGCGAATGAGAGCGGCATGTTCGGCCACTGAAACATTGGTGAGACGAACGATTCGATCAGTGTTTCCTGACTCGCGGATCGCTCCCTGCACCTCCGGCTCACTGTTACCTTCGGGCCCGGCGATCACCAGGTGCACGTCGTGGGGCAACGCTCCGAGGGCGTGGACGGCGGCTTCGATATTCTTGCGCCGTTCGACCGTGCCCAGCACGAGGACGAAACGATCCGTGCCGGAGAGTTCGAACGCGAGATCGCTCGGTGCATCGTCGACTTGGCGCACTCCATGATGAACAACCGCAAGCTGTTGCTCGGAGATGCCAAGGACGGCGGCGGCCTCATCGGCGATTGCCTGTGACGATGTGTGGACGATGGCACCGTGGCGAACGGCATTCCGAAGGGCGCCGGCCTTTGCCTGGACCTCGGAGCGAACCCATTCCGGGTGGGTGATGGGCGTCAGATCTTGTACCGAAATAATCGACTTGGACGATGGTGGCGCAATGAAGTTCGTGCCGTGCACGACGTTGACGAGTCCAGCCATCCGTTCGGTGCCGGGAAAGGTGCTGTGTCGCCAGCAGCGCTGGATCAGCTGAGCGGGGAGGCGTGCGTGGTGGATATCGACCCCTAGATCGGACGTGTGACCGCGTGCCGACAGGAGCCAGCCCGACACGATGACGTCGTCTCTCTCCCGCAGAGCGTTGAGGAGGCCTTTCGTGACCTGATGAATCCCACTTGGGGGCCCGAGAAGAGGTGTGACGTCGAGCCCGACGCGGATCGTTTCGTTCACAGTGTCTGAACCTACTGTGCACGGCATCGACCCTGGTCAATCGACGGTGAATGTATGTGGCTGGGAATAAACTCGGCCAACGAGAACCCGGATCGTGTTCATCGCTGGTGGGCCCGCCGGGAACAGTTGTGCAAGGACTGCTGTCCGCCTTGGCGCCGAGGTGGTGCTTATCGAGCGCGACGATCGGCGGTGCCGGTCACCTATGGGTCTGTCCGAAGTGGACTCCGATGTCGATGGGTGCTGAAGTCACCCTTGTAGTGAGCCGCCAACAGGTGCTCCTACAGAAAGACGCTGAGATTGCTGCGGCATTGGAAGAAGACTTCTTGCGTCGTGGGGTGCGACTGCTCAAAGGTGCTCGGGCCACGAGCATCGAGCGAGTTGGCGACGATGTGGTCGTGTCTTGCGACGATGGCCGCGTGGCCACTGGCTCTCACGCGCTACTGGCCATCGGCTCGATTCCCGCCACTGGTCAGCTCGGACTCGAGAGGCCGGTGGCACGGCTGACCGCGTTTATGTGCCCTTCGATGATCAGCTTTGAAGCAACGTGGCCCACATCTATGCGGCCGGTGATCTCTCTGGCCGTCTCCCGCTTTCATCGGTGACTCCGATGCAGGGTCACAAGATGGCCGAGCACGCCATGGGTGCGTACTCGCATCGCCAGGAACGTCAGATCGACTAAGACAAGGCCGCCTCGGCGATCTTCACGGAGCCTGAGATTGCGGATGTCGGGATGGCGGATACTGACGCGTTCTCCGAAGGCCGCAAGGTACGGGTCACCAAGGTGCCGTTCTGGGCGCAGGCTAGAGCGCTAATCAATGATGATCCGCGCGGCTCTGTGAAGATCGTCTCGGATCCCGCTACCGGAGTTGTACGCGGTGGCTCGATTGTTGGTCGCCACGCCGCGGAACTGATCCCCATCTTGGCGATCGCCGTCGCGAACGGCCTAACGGTGACCGACATCCACGAGAGCCCTCGCGTGCACAAGACCCTCGCCGAAGCGCTGGCCAAAGCCGCCGAGTAACAAGCGTCAAATTGTCGCCCAGTATCCACCTCGGTGGTGGTAATCCGCGAGAATTCCGAACTATTCGATTACGGCGATGACGTCGCCACCACCGACCGAGTCGCCTTCGCTGACGCGGACCTCTGTGACGGTGCCGGACTTTTCGGCCTCTACGCTATTTTCCATTTTCATGGCTTCGAGCACCACGATGGCATCGCCAGACTCCACCTGGTCGCCGACGGAAACGTTGACCTTCACGATGGTTCCCTGCATGGGTGCAGTGACGTCTCCGCTGTTACTGCCGCCGCTGGCCGCGCCCGCGGAGCGACGGGATTTCGGCGGTCCTGAGGGAGTTGCCGCAGTGGCTGATTCGGGAACCCACATTGAGACGCTGAACCGCTTGCCGTTGACCTCCACATCGAGATCGCGTTTCACGCGAGGCTCGTCGTCAGTGGCCGCCTCAGTCGTCGAAGATCCCACGCCAGTGAGGTCAAGCGTGTCTTCGACCCACTTCGTGGAGTGCTCGAGAGCGGCAAAGTCGGGATGCTCGAGGATCGCGATGTCAGCGGGAATGGTTGTGGCCACACCTTCGATTTTGAGTTCG
Organism: Acidimicrobiaceae bacterium; assembly: GCA_018699415.1. Lineage (GTDB taxonomy): Bacteria > Actinomycetota > Acidimicrobiia > Acidimicrobiales > Aldehydirespiratoraceae > JAACCU01. The sequence continues at coordinate 40,462 of JABIQM010000253.1, read as the reverse complement.
CCGAGGGCGCGAAGAGCTCGCGCAATAGCCGTGGGCCGATCGTGGCCCCAGACAATAAGTTTGCCGATGAGGTTGTCGTAGAACTGGCTGATGTTGTCGCCCGTCTCATAGCCGGTATCGAACCGAGTGGCGAAACCGTCTGGGGTCTTGAGCGTGTTGATCGGGCCGGGGGAGGGGAGGAACGCTCCGCCCGCCGGGTCTTCCGCGTTGATACGGATCTCGATCGAATGACCGCGAACCTGGACCTCGTCCTGAGTGAATGGCAGTGCTTCGCCGGCTGCGACGCGTAGCTGCATCTCCACGAGATCGATACCGGTGATCAATTCGGTGGCGGGGTGCTCGACCTGTAGGCGAGTGTTCATCTCAAGATAGAAGAATCCGCCGTCCTCATAGAGGAACTCAACGGTGCCAGCATTCACATAGTCGCAGCCCTTGGCGACGGCGACGGCGGCGTCGCCCATTGCGGCGATGATGTCGTCGGGGATGCCGGCGGCCGGTGCTTCCTCGATGAGCTTTTGGTGACGGCGCTGGGCCGAGCAGTCGCGAGTTCCGAGATAGACGCAGTTGCCGTGACTGTCGGCCATGATCTGGACTTCGACATGGCGCGGCTTGGTGAGATAGCGCTCCATGTAGCACTCGTCGCGGCCGAAGTAGGCGGTGGCTTCGCGCTTTGCTGATGCGAGTTGATCGGCAGCTTCATCAGCATTGTTCACGACCTTCATACCGCGCCCGCCGCCGCCGTAAGCGGCCTTGATGGCGATCGGCCAGCCGTTCTCGGTGCCGAAGGCAACGATCTCATCAGCGTTGGTCAGAAGCTTTGTTGAACCAGGCACGCCCGAGACTCCGACCTTCTCGGCTGCCTCGCGAGCGGAGATCTTGTCGCCCATGACCTCGATGGCTTCAGGGCGAGGACCGATGAAGGCGACGCCGCGATGGGTGATCGAACGGGCAAAATCGGCGTTCTCAGAAAAAAAGCCATAGCCGGGGTGAACCGCATCTGCGCCGCTTTTTTCGATGGCATCGAGGATCGCTTCGGTATTCAGATATGACTCTGCCGCGGTTTGTCCTCCGAGTGCGTATGCCTCGTCCGCGAGTCGAACGTGGAGGGCGTTGCGGTCGAGTTCGCTGTAGACAGCGACGGTGGCGACGCCGAGTTCACGACAGGCGCGAATGACTCGTACGGCAATTTCGCCCCGGTTGGCGATGAGTACTTTAGAAAACACGTGCTAATGACTAGCCGAATGACTGCCCAAGATGCGAGATCAGCGGAGATTGTTTTTCCGAGAGCCGTAGCGGCTGGTGCGAGAGTTGGCATCGCTGTGCGCCATGTCGGGCAAACCGGTTCGACGAACACGGACTTGGCGAGCGAGGCGCGAGCGGGTGACTTTGCCTCCTGCGTCTTGGTCGCCGACCTCCAGACTGCGGGTCGAGGTAGACGCGATCGGGTGTGGGAGGCAGCCGCCGCGCAACACCTGCTCACGAGCTTTCGCCTACCGATCAGCGCCGCCCAGGCGCCGCCGATGGTGGTGTCGGTGGCGGCAGCCGTTCGCCAGGCGGTTGCATCGCTGACACCGGTGGCTGTCGGTTTCAAGTGGCCTAATGACCTTCTCATCGAGGAGGGTCCACGTCCCGGCAAGCTCGCCGGCGTGTTGGCCGAGTACGTCTCGGGAACTCCAGGCGCGATCATCGTGGGTGTTGGCGTGAACATCGGCCAGATTGATCGGGATGGCGCGACCTCGTTGACCGCCGTTGGTGCCACTGCCGATCGAGATCACATCCTCAGTCTTGTGCTCGAGAGCTTGGCGTCGATGCGTGAGAATCCGGCTCTGGCACTTGCCGAGCTCCGCGTGCACTCGTTGACCCTTGGACGCTCGGTGCGGGTCGAACTTCCCGGCAGCACAAGTGTTGAGGGAGTCGCCGTCGACCTCGGTCCGGCCGGCGAGCTCATCGTGGACGTCGATGGGGAACGGCGGTCATTTAGCGCCGGCGACGTCGTCCATCTCCGTTCCTCGTGATTCGTCGATGCCCACAGGCCGGATCAGTGCACTATGATCCGGCGCCGTGATGATCGACGGCAAGGTGGTTCTGCGGCGGACGTGGCCCCAGCGATTCTTGATTCTCGTATGCATGGGTGTGATCGGTGCCGCGCTGGCGGCGGCGTGGTTCGTTCAGAGCGTGTATGCAGGGGTCGGAGAGATCGGCCGGGTGACGTTCGCCGAAGACCTTTTGGTGACCGATACGTCGCCCGGTGCTCCGGTCAACTTCCTGATCATCGGCACGGACAGTGCGCAGGGAATCGATCCCAACGATCCGATCCACAATGGTCGTGAGATCGATCCGCGGAACCGCTTTCAGGCTGACACGATCGCGTTGGTGCGCATCGACCCGGCATCCGGGCAGGCCTGGGTGATGTCAATTCCCCGAGACATGGCCATCACGAACCCGCGCAACGGCCGGGACTACAAGGTCAACTCACTGACGCTGGTGGAAGGGCCTGAGCTCCTAGCCGAGGCAATCAGCACGACGTTCGACATCCAACTCAATCACTATGTTCAACTTGACTTCTTGGCGTTTCGGGCAGTGGTCGACCAACTCGATGGCGTGTCGATCTGGTTCGACAATCCGGCTCGAGACGAGGCCACCGGATTTGCGGCCCTCGACATCCCCGATGGGGGTGGTTGCTACCAAATGGATGGTGCAGCAGCGTTGAGCTACGTACGGTCCCGCAAGTACGAGGAATACCTCGACGGTACGTGGCAACTGCTCGACCCGTACCAGCCTGATCTCAGCCGTATCGAACGCCAGCAAGACTTTGTAGTTCTGGCGCTCGAACGGGCCATCGCTCAGGGCGCACGCAACATCACTGCCATGTCTTCGCTCATCGAGTCTGGGGCCGACAGCGTCGTCCTCGACCAGGGCCTGACCCCCGCTGAACTCATTGACCTAGGTGCAGCGTTCACCGACTTCGACCCGGACGCACTGCATCGTTTCTCGTTGGTGGTTGTGCCGGTTGACGATCGAGATGGACTGACATTCATCTTGGAGCCGGTGGAGGGTGCCAACGAGGAAATCTTTGAGATTTTCCGAGGCGTGGCCGACGGGGTCACCCCGGCTGAGGTGCGCCTTGCGGTGGTGGGTGCAGATCTTGTCCAAGTCGAGGCCGTGGCCGCGATCTTGCAAGATGAGGCCGGGTTTGGGGTGACTGGCCACCGCCAGCTCGTTGTTGACGCGGAAACCACCGTCATCGTTCACCCCCCGGGGCTAGAGCGTGGGGCCCGGCTCCTAGCGCAATATCTCGACCCGGTACCGGCAATTGTGGAAGAGCCCACGGCTACTGGGATCACGCTCGTGCTCGGCTCTGATCACAATGAGGTCTCGTACCTCTTCCCGCGTGATCTTCAGAGCACGCTGAAAGCCGTTCAGGACCATGGGACGGTAACCCTGCCCGATCTGGCGGCCACGAGTACCTCACCCCCACCTACGGTGACGACCACGACGGTCGTCGCAGCGAGCGACACCTCGACCACCGCGGCTCCGACATCGGTGTCTCCAACGACCACCCTCTCGCCAACAACAGTGCCATCAACAACAGTGCTACCAACAACAGTGCCGTCAACGACGGTGCCGCCAACCACGACGGCCGAATCAACGCGCGGACGTCCGCCTATCGGGCAATCCTGTGGGTGAAGGGTCCCGTCAGCTTGGGTCTCTATGCTTGACGTTCTGGTGCAAGAGCCGATGAGCCTTTTCGCTCGACCTTAGGAGTAATGATGACAGGCACTATTGCCGTGGTCGGTACCGGATACGTCGGGCTCACCACCGGCGCATGTTTTTCAAAACTTGGTCACGATGTGATTTGTGCCGACATTGTCCCTGAAAAGGTCGAGTCGTTGAAACGCGGTGAAATTCCGATCCATGAAGCGGGTCTTGAGGAGATCGTTCGGGAGGGAATTGATGCTGGCAAGCTGACCTTCGTTCTTGGCGCCGAGAACGCCGTCGCCAATGCGGAGTTCGTCTATCTTTGCGTCCCGACTCCACAGGGCGCCGACGGTTCCGCCGACCTCACCTATCTCCAGGCCGCGGCCAGTGAAATCAGCGCCAAGCTTCAGCCCGGCACGATTGTGGTCAACAAGTCCACGGTCCCGGTCGGTTCGACGCATCTCGTCGAACAAGCTCTCGGCCGCTCCGACATTCCCGTTGTATCGAATCCAGAGTTCCTTCGTGAAGGCACGGCGGTCGACGACTTCCTCAACCCTGACCGCGTCGTCATCGGCAGCGATGACCAGGTAGCCGCTGGGCGTGTCGCATCGCTTTATCTCGAGGTGCGTGCCCCGATCATGGTCACGGACCCTGCGTCGGCTGAGACGTGTAAGTACGCGGCCAACGCGTTTCTCGCCACCAAGTTGTCATTCACCAATGCCATTGCGGCGGTATGTGAAGCGGTGGGTGCCGACGTCAACGACGTCCTCCTCGGTATGGGTTACGACCATCGCATTGGTCACGAGTTCCTTCGCCCTGGCCCTGGCTGGGGTGGTTCATGCTTCCCGAAAGACGCCAAGGCAATCATCTCGATCGCGGAGGACGCGGGCTACGACTTCTCGTTGATGCGCGGTGTGGTTGCCGTGAACGAAGAGCAGTTCGAACGGATTGTCGGCAAGGTCGAGTCGGTGGCCGACATCGACGGCGCCACTGTCGCATTGCTTGGTCTTGCCTTCAAGGCCGGTACTGATGACGTCCGTGAATCGCCGTCTCTCGAGATAGCGCGTCGACTGATCGCCAAGGGCGCCACGGTCCGCGGCTACGACCCAGCCGTGAAGAGCGTGAACATGGACGGCCTTGATGTGGTCGACGATGCCTATGCGGCGTGCGAGGGTGCTGTGGCGCTTGTCGTCGGCACGGAATGGGATGACTTCAAGTGGCTTGACCTTGACAAGATCGGCGACGTTATGGCTGCGCGCAACGTCGTGGATGCTCGCAACCTGCTTGATCGCGGTGCGCTTCGTCGCTGCGGATTCACCTATCAAGGGGTCGGGCGCTCCTGATGGCACGGATTGTGATCACCGGAGGTGCCGGCTTTCTTGGCTCTCATCTCTGCGATCTGCTCCTTGAGCGTGGTGACGAAGTTGTCGCCATTGACAATCTCAGCACGGGCGACATCTCCAATATCGAGCATCTGTTCGATCACAAGGAGTTCACGTTCAGCCAGCGCGATGTGTCGGACTTCATCTTGGTCCCGGGCGACGTCGACGCGGTCATGCACTTCGCCAGTCCGGCATCACCGATCGACTATCTCGATATGCCGATCCAAACACTCAAGGTCGGCTCGCTGGGAACCCATAACAGTTTGGGTCTGGCGAAGGAGAAGGGCGCAAAATTCTTCCTCGCATCCACGTCCGAGGTTTATGGCGATCCCCACGTACATCCGCAAACCGAAGATTATTGGGGCAACGTCAACCCCATCGGCCCCCGCGGGGTTTACGACGAGGCAAAACGTTTTTCCGAAGCGATCACGATGGCATATCACCGCTATCACGGACTCGATACGAGGATTGTGCGGATCTTCAATACCTACGGCCCGCGCATGCGGGCCAACGATGGTCGCGTCGTTTCCAACTTCATCGTCCAGGCGCTGCGCGGCGAACCGCTCACGATCTACGGCGACGGCACCCAAACCAGGAGTTTCTGCTATGTCGATGACGAGATAGAAGGGCTTATCGCGCTTCTCGACTCTGACGAGAACGATCCTGTGAACATCGGCAACCCCAACGAGTTCACGGTAAAAGAACTCGCCGACATCGTCATCGAGACGATTGGTTCGTCATCGACTGTGGAGATGCATCCGCTTCCAACCGATGATCCAACTCAACGCCGTCCCGATATCACCCGGGCTCGCGAGATCCTGGATTGGGAACCACAAATTCAGCTTCGCGAAGGTGTCGCTCGCACGGTCGACTATTTCAAGACTGCGGTCGCCCTCTAGTTCGCAACCCGTACTCCATCGGAGGAGATCGCAGCCCGTTCTGCCAGACTCCGACCGTGGGTCCCAGAGTCGCTGCGGTCGTTGAGCAGAGTTGGCACCGTGTTCCGGGGGGAACGGCGACGTCCACGATCCGCACCCTCGATGCGGTGGCGAGGTACACGGATGTTGAGCTTGTGGGTCTTGCCGCCCGTCATCGCGAGCCAGCACCCACAGATCTGGCGCCAACGATCCCGGTCGAGCATCTCCCGCTTTCGCGTCTCGCCCTGTATGAGGCGTGGCACCGTCTCCGTCGGCCAGCGGTCACACGCTGGACCGGACCGATTGATGTCGTACACGCAACCGGGGGAGTGATGCCACCCCGGTCCGGGGCGGCGCTCGTGGCCACGATCCACGATCTCGCTTTCCTGCATCGACCGGAGCAATTCACCAAGCGGGGTGTGTCGTTCATGACTCGCAGCCTGGAACTCGCAAAAGTTGAAGCGGATCTGGTCATTGTGCCATCTGAGGCGACTGCGAAAGACTGTCGACATGCCGGGATCGAGCAAGGACAACTTCGGGTCATTCCTTGGGGCTGTGAGCCGGTTGTGATAGCGGAGTCTGACCGCGAGAACGTCAGAGCGGCCTACTCGCTCCCTGAGGAGTTTGTCCTCTGGGTCGGAACCGCAGAACCACGCAAGAACCTCCCGTCGCTCCTAGAAGCGCACCAGAGCGCTCACGCTGATCTGCCGCTCATCCTGGTTGGTCCGGTTGGATGGGGAAACCAAGCGATGTACGGCACTCCGGGCGGCACTGACCGTGTCCGCCATCTTGGTGTGGTTCCGGATTCGGTCCTGAGCGTCCTGTACGAACTGGCGACGATATTTGTGTACCCCAGTCTGATGGAGGGATTCGGCATGCCGGTTCTTGAGGCAATGGCGCAAGGCACGCCCGTGATCACGAGCCGCGGTTCGGCGACCGAGGAAGTCGCTGGGGGTGCCGCTCGCCTCATCGATCCACTTGACAGCGGGTCGATTGCCACAGCGATCGATGAGATCGCCAGCGATGCCGTTCTTCGTGACAAGCTGTCAGCGAAGGCTCGGTTCCGTGCTGCAGCGCTCACCTGGGAAAACACCGCCAGCTTGACGGCATCGGTTTACCGTGAGGTTGTGCGGTGACGGACGGGGCGCCATGAGGGTCGCGGCCAACCTCGCATTCGTCGTTCCCGGAGCGGTCGGCGGTAGCGAGGAGTACTCCGTGCGACTCCTACGCGCGCTTGCTGATCATCAAGACGACGACGTCGAGGTGACGGTTGTCGGTGCCAAAAACTTCTTCACCTCACACCCAAAGCTCGATTGCCACGCGGCCTTGCCGTTTCGAGGTCCGGCACATCGCCGGCCCTACCGGGTTGTCATCGAGTCGACCTGGGTGACCCATGCCACTCGTGACTTTGATCTGGTCCATCACTTCGGTGGCCGAATCCCTGCCCGTCGACCAGGATGTCCGACAGTTGTCACTGTTCACGACATTCAGCCACTTGACATGCCTGAGAACTTCTCTGCTCTCAAGCAGCGCTATCTCGCCTCTGCCTTGCCGCGTACCGTTCTGGGAGCTGATGTCGTGGTGACCCCGTCGGCGTGGGTGCGCCGACAGATCATCGATCGGTTCGGTTGCGCCCCGGACCGAGTGCGAGTCGTCTCGTCGACCTCCGACCCTGGCGTGATACATGGCACGGTCCATCCTGTGGTCGCCTCGCTCGGTGATCGTCCGTTGATCATCTATCCAGCCGTCTCACATCCCCACAAGAATCATCGGGTCCTTCTCGATGTGCTGCCAGCCCTGATCGACGCGCATCCCGATGTCCTTGTGGTGTTCACCGGTGGAGCCGGTCGATGTGCGACTCCTCTTGAGGCCGCAATCCGAGCCCTCGACCCAGAGGGGCAACACATACGTCATCTTGGGCGCGTCGAAGCGGCCACGCTGGCTGAACTCACCGCTCGCGCTGATGTCATGGCGTTCCCGTCGCGCTACGAGGGTTTCGGTCTTCCTGTGCTCGAAGCCATGCATCGGGGCACTCCGGTGGTGGCGGCGAGCACCACGGCGCTACCCGAGGTCCTTGGCAATGCAGGCGTGCTAGTCGATCCTGGTGATATTGAGGGATGGGCTGCAGCCTTGAGCGGTCTTCTCGGCGATGAGATGCGCCGTGCAGAACTCGCCGTGGCGGGTACGGCTCGAGCCGAAGCCTATTCTCCAGCATCGTCTGCTGCAGCCTTACTCAGCGTTTGGCGCGACGCTGTTTCCTAGGAGGGTTGAACAATGCGTGTGCTAGTGATCTGCCCTCATTTTGACCCTGACCCGGCACCGACCGGTGTGGTCATGACCGAGATCGTGCACCGCGTGGCGGAGCAAGGTCATGAGGTCGAAATCGTCACCTCGTTACCGTGGTACACCGAGCACGCTGTCGAACCGGAATGGCGGGGTCAGCTGTGGCGGACCGAGCGGACTGCGTGGGGCTGGATTACCCGAGTCCATCCGTTCCCTACCGATAAGCGAAACATCCCTGCTCGCGCGCTGGGGTTTGTGGGATTCACGGGGCTGGCAGGGCTGCTCTTGCTGCTGCGCCGGCGCCGGCCCGATGTGGTACTCGCCATGTCGCCTCCCTTGACCCTCGGGCTTCCAGCGTGGGTCACGGCCCGTGTTCGTCGTGTGCCCTTCGTGTTCAATGTGCAGGATATTTTCCCGGATGTCGCGATAGAGGTCGGAGCAATCACCGACCCAACGATCATTGGTATCGCCCGGTGGCTGGAGCGCTTCATCTACCGGCGCGCCGATGCCGTGACGGTGTTGTCCGACGATCTGGCGGAGAACGTGTCCGCCAAGATCGGTGAAGATTCATCGACCAAGGTTCGTGTCATTGCGAACTTTGTTGATACCGAACGGATCCAACCGGCAGAGCGCCGGAACTCGTACCGTGAGGACTTCGATCTCGGTGATCGCACCGTGGTGATGTACGCCGGCAACCTTGGGTTCTCGCAGCCACTCGAGCTGCTGATCGATGCTGCTCGCGCGATGACCGACCGAGAAGATGTGGTGTTCGTAATCAACGGTGGCGGCTCCGAGCGCCCGCGCCTGCAAGTTCTTGCCGCTGATCTCGACAATGTTCACTTCATTGACTTCCAGCCGCCCGAGCGGTTGAGTGAGATGCTTGCGGCAGGCGACATACACGTGATTGCGCTGCGCAAGGGCCTCGCTCGGTCATCAGTGCCATCGAAGCTCTACTCGGTCCTGGCTGCCGGCCGCCCCGTGTTGGCCTCGATCGACCCGGAGACTGAGGTCGAACGGGTGCTGCTGACCCACGAATGTGGCGTCACCTGTCGGCCCGAGGACAGCGCTGCATTTATCGAGACTCTGCGCGAATTGCTTGACAACCCGGACGCAACGGCTGCTATGGGGGACCGGGGTCGCCGATTCGTCGAGAGCTGGGTATCGCCAACAGGTGTTGCAACGGCCTATATCGACCTGTTCGACGAGTTGAGAAGCAGTCGCTAATCCGGGTCGGTGCGCGCCGATGCGCCCCGCGCTGCCGCTAGCGTTGCACGCCGTGGGTAAAGCAAGTTCGTCCAAGAAGGTCCAGCGGGCCGCCAAAGCAGCAGCCTCTTCGCGAGGCGCGTCGGAAAAGCGGGAGCTGGGTTTCCCGCTCACCATTGCGGTCGTTGTCATCCTTGGCATTGCGCTGGTCGTGATCGCACGTGAGGGCCGGGAAGTGGTGGCTCCGACCACGGCCGACCACTGGCACTCCGCCTACACGGTCTACGACTGTGGCACGCCTGTGGCTGAGTTCCAGAGCGTTGCTGACCCGGACGGCATCCATAGTCATCAGGATGGTCTGATCCATATCCATCCGTTCAATAGCTCTGCTACCGGCACGGACGCTCAGCTGTCGGTCTTCTTTGAGGCGATGGAAGCGACGGTTAGCTCCGACGAGATCATTGCACGAGAGTTCCAGGACATCGTGGCTGATGACGGCTGTGGCGATGAGGCTGCAGTCATCAAGATCGGTCGTTTCGAGGTGGATCCTGAGATCCGGTTGGTTGCCGTGTACGACAGGGACTTCGGAGAGGTTCAGTTCCTCAGTGACCGCGAAGCCTTCACAATCGCAAAGGTTCCCGTCGGCGAAGATCCGCCGGCACCCAGCGCCGCTGCCCTCGCTCAGCTTGAAGCGAGCACCGGTTCGGATCGGATCTCCCAGGATCCTGTCCCGCTTGAAACTGTTACAACCGATGGCGAAAGCGACGCTCCTGATTCTGATGGATAGTGACCGTCGGGTGAATCCCGACTGATACCCGTCACCCATGGAGCTCTTAGCCACTAGTTTCGCGTAGGGCAGCGTGCGCTCTCCCGGCTGGCGGATTAAACACGCGAAACGCATTCCGACTCTCAGGAGGTCCTATGAAGGCCGTAGTTCTTGTCGGTGGGTTCGGAACACGGCTCCGGCCCCTCACATTGACGAGTCCCAAGCAGATGCTGCCGGTGATCGATCGGCCCATGCTCGAACATGTGATCGGCAGACTCGGAGGCCACGGTGTCGATGAAGTCGTCCTTTCGCTTGGCTACAAGGAAGATGTCTTTCGCGAGGCGTACCCAAACAACGAGTGTGCGGGTGTAGCACTGGCCTACGCCGTCGAGCCTGAACCGCTCGACACGGCGGGTGCCGTGCGCTTTGCCGCCGACGCTGCTGGTATCAATGAGACCTTCATCGTCATCAACGGCGATGTCTTCACCGATCTCGACGTGACGTCGGTGTGGAACCGCCACCACGAGATCGGTGCTGAAGCCACGATCGCGCTAACACCGGTTGATGACCCGTCCCGCTACGGCGTTGTCCCGACTGACCCCGCCGGCAAAGTTCTCGGGTTTGTCGAGAAGCCTCCTGCCGGCGAAGCGCCGACAAACTGGATCAACGCAGGTACCTATGTACTCGAACCATCTGTGCTCCAGCGCATCGAGACCGGCCGCAAAGTGTCGATCGAACGCGAAACATTCCCAGCGATCGTGGCCGATGGTGGCCTGTGGGCTGTCCAGTCTGAGGCCTACTGGGTCGACGCCGGCACACCAGAAACGTACATCCAGATTCAACTCGACCTTCTCGACGGGGTTTGTGGGGATGTGGTCAACGGCATCGCCGCCGACGCATCCGTCGATCCGTCGGCGGTCATTGAGCGATCTGTTGTGATGAGCGGAGCGACCGTAGCGGCCAACGCGATTATTCGCGGGTCGATCGTGTCCATGGACGCGGTTATTGGAGAGCGCACATTGATCGAGGGCTCGATCGTGGGACCCAGAGCGGTCGTCGGCGCCGGTTCGAGAATCACCGAACTGACCATGCTTGGGGACAGCGCACGGGTTGATGGTGACGCTTCGCTGGCGGGTGCCAAGATACCGGAGAACAAGTGATGGCTGTTCTTGTCGCCGGCGGCGCCGGCTACATCGGGAGCCACACCGCAGTGGCCCTTCACGAGGCCGGCCGCGAGGTCGTCATTGTTGACAACTTCTCCAACAGTTCGCCGAAAGCGGTTGATGCCGTTCGTGCGCTCACCACTGATTCGATGGCGATGGTGGAAGTCGACATGCTTGACTCCGGCGGGTTGGCACGCGTTTTCAGAGATCACGACATCGACGAGGTGATCCACTTTGCCGCCTATAAGGCAGTTGGTGAGTCGGTCGACAAACCCCTCGACTATTACCGCAACAACCTCGGGTCCACGATTGGTCTCGTCGAAGCGATGGTGGAAGCTGGCGTCTCGAAGCTGGTCTTTTCGTCTTCGTGCACGGTCTATGGCCAGCCCAGTGTGATTCCGGTCACCGAGGCGGCGCCTACCGGCGCGGAAAGCCCTTACGGCTGGACGAAGTACATGAGCGAGCAAATCTTGAGCGATGCTGCTGCCGCTGTTGATCTCGACGTTGTACTTCTTCGATACTTCAATCCGGTTGGCGCCCACGAGAGCGGCACTCTGGGCGAAGATCCCAATGGGATCCCCAACAATCTGGTGCCGTTCGTGATGCAAGTGGCAGTTGGCCGACTCGAAAAGGTCATGGTGTTCGGCGGTGACTATGACACCGCTGACGGCACCGCCGTTCGTGACTACATCCATGTCGTCGATCTGGCTGAGGGGCACGTTGCCGCCTTGGACGCTCTCGCTGGAGAAATCTCGGGCTGTACGGCGGTCAATCTTGGCACTGGCGTAGGACACACGGTCCTCGATGTGGTGCATGCCGCAAGCGCAGCGGTCGGCTCACCGATCCCGTACGAAGTCGTTGATCGTCGCGCCGGCGACATTGAGAAGATCTACGCCCACCCAGCGTGTGCCAAAGAGGTTCTGGGCTGGAGTTCGAAGCGTGATCTTGCCGACATGATGCGAGATCACTGGAACTGGCAGCGCCAAAACCCCAACGGTTTCACATAAGCCCAAGGGTTCTCGACAATGACATCGGCGCGGGCCGACGTCGTTCTCGAGAAATGGTGGACGGTTACCGGAACAGGTCTTCGGACGGATCGCGGATGATCTCATCGACCACTCCACCGCGTCCGAACCACGCGGGGTCGAGGCCGCGGATGATCGCTACGGCAACACCCTTTGACTTGCCCATAACCAGGTCAGCGGCAGCGGCGATTTCATCGACGATTGCCACCTCGGTCACCATCAGCTCCCGGCCGAGGGCGTCGGTAGTGCCCCGTAAGTCAGCGATGGCCTTGATGCCGGCGCAGCCAATGGCGATATCGGTGACGCCGCGTCGCCAAGGTCGGCCGAAGGTGTCACTGATCACGATGGCGACGTCGACGCCATGGCGGGCCTTGAGTCGGTCACGGACGCCACGTGCTGAACGATCGCTGTCGACCGGTAGCAGGGCGGCCTGACCACGTTCAACATTGGACAGGTCGATTCCGGCGTTGGCGCAGACGAAGCCGTGCTCGGTTTCGCTGATGATCAACTCACCGCGTCGCCGCAAAATACGTACGGACTCCCGTTCCACGAGAGGCTTGTGGGAAAGGGGATCGTCGGGATCGATATCGACGAGGCGACCCTCGGCTTTCGAGACGACCTTCTGAGTGATCACAAGGCAGTCGCCGTCAAGAATTTTCGCCTCGGACGCGGCAATCAGTTCAGCCAGGTCGTCCCCGGGGCGAACCTCGCCGATTCCGGTGATGGGTAGAACTTCGAGACTCATCGGCAGGCCTCCGCGCATGCTGTGGCGAGTGCTGCGGCTACGCCGGGTTCACTCATGATGGTTGGCATCACCAGGGCGTGCATCCCGGCGGCTTCGACGTCGGAAGCGAGATCGGCGTCCACTTCGTCGATCACGAGTGTGGCGGCGAGATCTCGATAACGACGGGCGACTCCCACGACGGAGGACTCTTCGCCGAGTTCGCGCAACATGCGATCGGCGGGCCCCTTCAACGCGGCGCCACCGACGATCGGGGACACGGCGACGTTGCGGTCACGGCGGGCCACGACGGCTTCAGTAACGCCTGGGATGGCGAGAATCGGTCCGATTGAGACAATGGGGTTGGACGGGGCGATTACAAGACCATCGGCACTTTTGATGGCGTCGAGGGCCTCCCGGCTGACCGTGGAGGTGTCGGCGCCGTCGAACCGGACGCCGGTAACCTCGACCGAATGGGCGAGTCGCACGAAGTACTCTTGAAAGCCGATCTCTGAGCCGTCGGTCAGGGTGACCCTGGTCTCGACGCTCTGGTTCGTGACTGGAAGAAGCTTGCAGGAGAGACCCCAGGCGGTGGCGATCTCGGCGGTTACGGACGTGAGGCTGGCACCGGCGTGGAGGCGGGCGGTGCGGAACAGATGTGTACCGAGATCGCGATCACCGAGTCCAAACCAGTTGTCGCCACCGTAGCGGCCCAGTTCGGCCATGGCCTTCCAGGTCTCGTTAACGAGACCCCAACCCCGCTCAGGATCGATTGCGCCGGCGAGTGTGTAGGTGCAGGTATCGAGATCAGGACTGATGTGGAGTCCGTGGAGAACGACATCATCGCCGACGTTGACCACAGCGGTGACCGTCGATGGAGGGAAGGCTTCGAGCGCACCACAGAGGTAGCGGGCCGCACCGACGCCTCCTGCCAGCACGGTGTGCATGTCAGGCGAGGCCGCGCAGTCGACCTTCGAGCAAGTCGAGATCGGCATCGACCATCGACGTGACGAGGTCCTCAAAGGTGGTTGTGGCCTTCCAGCCAAGATCTGTCTGCGCCTTGGTGGGATCCCCGACAAGAAGGTCGACTTCGGCGGGACGCATGAAGCGCTCGTCGATGGTGACGTGTTCCTGCCAGTCGCGGCCGACATGGTTGAACGCGACCTCGCAGAACTCGCGAACCGAATGGGTGTCGCCGGTGCAAATCACGAAGTCTTCAGGCGTGTCCTGTTGCAGCATCCGCCACATGGCATCGACATAGTCGCCAGCGAAGCCCCAGTCGCGCTTGGCGTCGAGGTTGCCGAGCCGGAGTTCGGTCTCGCGGCCAAGATGGATCTGGGCGACGCCGTGGGTGATCTTGCGGGTAACAAACTCAAGACCGCGACGCGGGCTCTCGTGGTTGAACAAGATTCCTGAGGTGCCATGCAGTCCATAGGACTCGCGATAGTTGACGGTGATCCAATGGCCGTAGACCTTGGCGACGCCGTACGGACTGCGGGGGTGGAACGGGGTTGACTCGGATTGGGGAACTTCATGGACCTTGCCAAACATCTCTGACGAACTCGCCTGATAGAAGCGAATGTCTGGGTCGACCAAGCGGATGGCGTCGAGGACCCTGGTAACGCCGAGTGCAGTCGTTTCGCCAGTCAGTACTGGCTGGCCAAACGACGTCTGCACAAATGACTGGGCGGCGAGGTTGTACACCTCTTCAGGGCGGTACGTCCGAAGAATCTCAATCATTGACACTTCATCGAGAAGGTCGCCGGGTGCCAAGGTGACCTTGTCCTGGATGTGGGAGATTCGCTCAAAGTTGACGGTGCTCGATCGTCGGACCATACCGATGACCTCGTAGTCGCGTTCGAGGAGAAACTCGGCGAGATAGGAGCCGTCTTGCCCTGTGATTCCGGTGATGAGTGCGCGCTTGGCCACGGTGATTCCTTAATGGGCGGAAAGTTCTAGAGTCGTTGAGTGCAGTTAGTGACACGACGTGGGCGCTGACGCTATCTGGCGCCAGTACTGAAGTAGATCACGGAGTGTTTGTTCGATCGGAATTTCGGGCACCCAACCCGTGTCGTCGCAGAGCTTGCCGTTATCGCCGCGCAGGACCGGGAGATCTACGGGTCGTAGCAGAGAAGGGTCAGGCGCGAGGTGCATCGGGGCCGCCGAGAGCGAGAGAAGAGTGTTGGCTAGTTCGCTGACGGGCAGGTCGACGCCGCTGCACACGTGATACGTCTCGCCGGGTTGACCGTTGATCATCAACAGGTGGTACGCCCGCACAACATCGCGGACGTCGGTAAAGTCGCGACGGGCCGCAAGGTTGCCGACGGGAATGGATGGGTTGCCATTCAACTCATTGTGGGCGATTCGGCTGGCAATGGCCGACGCCACGAATCGGTCACTCTGCCCTGGGCCGAGATGGTTGAATGACCGGACCCGGATGACCTCGAGGCCGTGTCCGAGGCCCGCCTGGATGCAGACCATCTCGGCCGCTGCCTTACTAGCGGCATAGGGGTTGACCGGCTGAAGCGGCTGAGTTTCCGTGAGCGGGAGATCGCTTTCGTGAACCTGTCCGTAGATATCCGCGCTGGTGACAGCGAGAACTCTCGTAGCACCAGCGAATCGAGCAGAATCCAGGACGTTGACGGTGCCTTCGACATTGACTCGATATGTCTCAATCGGCGAATCCCACGACCCTCCTACGTCGGATTGAGCGGCCAGGTGGTAGACGACGTCGGGAGCAGCGTCAGCGAACGTGGCGATCAACTTGTCGCGGTCGGTGATGTCGGTGGCGGACTCAGTGACATCTTCTCCCGCTGAGGTCAAAAGATCGACAAGATAACGCCCGACGAACCCGCCGGCGCCGGTGATTAGTGCGCGCATTTTGAGAGGTTGAGCAAGGCGTAGTCCATCGAAGGAGATTCTAGCTTCCAGGGTGTCCTGTCATCGTTGAGGTTGAGCGGTAGCCTCCGTCGATCGTGGACGCCACCGATCAACCATCGCTCCCAGACGCTGAGTCTGCTTCCGAAACGCGGGCGGCCACTCCCTCGGTGACGGCTCTCGTGGTTGCCCACGAGCCCGGTGAGTGGTTTGAGGAAACCATCGAGAGTCTTTTCACACAGGATTATCCCCGTCTCGACATCATGGTGATCGATGCCGCCGGCGAACCTGACCTTGCCGAGCGACTGCGAAAGATCGCTCCCGACGCCACCCTGCTCGACGCGTCGGACACCAGCGGATTCGCGGCGGCCGCCAATACCGCCTTGGAAACGGATCTGAATTCGGCCTTTCTGCTGATCTGCCATGACGACGTCGCCCTTGCTTCGGATGTCGTGCGAACGTTGGTGACCGAATCGCTTCGGTCCAACGCTGGCATCACCGGCCCGAAGCTGGTGGCTTGGGACAATCCCGAACAACTGCAGCACGTTGGCCTTGTTGCTGACCGGTTCGCTGTCACCGGCGAAGTGGTTGAGCCCGCCGAACTAGATCAGGAGCAGTACGACACTGTCACCGACGTGTTCGTGGTTCCGACGGCATGCCTATTGGTCCGCACCACCTTGTTCCGAGAATTGAGCGGTTACGACTCGGTCATCACCCGGCGCGGCGAGGATGTTGATCTCTGCTGGCGAGCGCAGCTCAAGGGCGCTCGGGTAATCGTTGCCCCCGATGCTCTCGTCCGCCACCGGGAGCAACTTGTTGAACGAACCGGTGTTGATGACATCCGCCGAACCCGAGCACGCCATCAAACCCGGACCGTGATGGTCAACAGCAGTAGAGCGTCGCTGTTCTTTACTCTGCCGCTGATGGTAGCTCTTGCGTTGGGCGAACTCTGCATCGCTTTGGTGACCATGAGATTCGCTCACGTGCGAGATGTCATCCATGCGTGGACATGGAACATAGGTCGTCTGAGCGAGATCAGGCGGCGTCGGAAGTTCGTGCGATCGGTGGTCAAGGCGTCTGATACCGATGTGCGAGCGCTTCAGCAACTCGGCAGTGTCCGCATTAATGCGTTCATCCGAGGCCAGATTGGTCGAGGCGAGCGCCATTTTGGCAATGAACTAGTCAGCGCGATGCAGACCGGCACTAGCCGTTTCGCGGTGCTGTCGTGGGTGCTCGTGGTTGTCTTCGTGCTCTTTGGCTCGCGGCAGCTACTGACCTCTGGCCCTGCCGCCGTTGGCGACTTTGCAGCATTTCCCTCGTCGGCGGGCGAACTCGTCAGCGACTGGTGGAGTGGTTGGGTGCACCGTGATCTGGGATCGGCCGCCGCAGTCCCTACCGGCTACGGTCTTGCCGGGATCACGGCCTGGCTACTGGGCGGATCGTCAGGGTTCGTTCGGACTTGGCTGGTCCTCGGCCCCGTCTTTGTCGGCCTGGTCGGTGCCTGGCGATTACTCGCCGCCACTGGATCGAGACGGGCGCAGATCGCCGCTCTCGTTGGCTACACAGCGCTCCCGTTGGCATGGGGAAGTATTGCGGCGGCGTCGATGCCCGGCCTCATTGGCTTCGCTCTCTCCCCATGGCTGCTGGCCGGTGCGTTTCGCATCCAAGGGTCAGCCCCACACCGGGTGGCGACTGGTGCTGTGCGAGGGATTGTCCGGTCTTCGATTGGGCTTGGCACCGCGATCGGTCTGGGCATTATTTTCGAGCCCACGGCGAGCATTATCGTTCCGATCGTCTTCGCCGGGGTTCTCGTTGGGTCGCTCATCGCGGTTCACCCTGTAGGCGCGCACCGCCTGGTGGGCGCTGCGCCGTTGGTTGTCCTGATAGGGGCGCTCGTTTCGCTTCCGCAGACGATCGACCTTGTGGGATCCAACTTCTCCTGGGATGTATTTGCCGGCGGACGGACCGGGTCGGCATCAACCATCTCGCTGCAAGAACTCACCCGTTTCTCGGTCGGCCCAGATGCCACGGAACCGCTCGTATGGCTTCTCGGTGTGTCCTGTCTTGTACCACTCCTGCTCGGACGGTCATGGCGTTTCGATCTCGGTGTCCGCCTTTGGACGGTGGCGCTGTCGTCATGGGGAGTGGCGCTGGTAGCAAGTCGTGGTTTGCTTGACTTCGGGCTCGCAGACCCGGCCCTCCTTATCGCTCCTGCCGCCGCGGCCGTGGCTGGGCTCTTGGGTCTTGCCGCAGTCACTGTTGAGCATGACCTCCGTCGGGCGGGCTTTGGCTGGCGGCAGACTCTCGTGCCGGTCGCACTGGTTGCAGCCGTGGCTGGATCGCTCCCTACGCTCGGATTGATTGAATCGGGACGCTGGGGTTTGGCGCGGCAGGGCTTCGAGGAGGCAATGCCGTTCATTAGTCCGGGGGTCGACGGCTCCTACCGTGTTGTCTGGGTTGGAGCTCCCGAGATTCTGCCGGCCGAGGGTCGCTCGCTTTCGGGCGGGCTCGCATGGGTCGCCACCCTCGATGGGCTGCCTACCGTTACCGACCGCACGATCGCTCCTGATGCTGGATCAGCGGACTTGATGGTCGACGTGCTCGACAGCGTGATGGCGGGGTCTACGCAACGTAGCGGCCGACTGTTCGGGGGACTCGGCGTTCGCTACGTCGTGCTGCTCGATCGGTTGGCGCCAGCTCCCTTCAGCTCAGAGTCCCAGGCTCGACCGATTCCGGGTGTTGTCGTTGAGGCCTTCGGACGTCAACTGGATCTCCGACAGATTGTCGGCTCAAACTCCGCCATGCGGGTCTATGAGAACACCGAATGGACGAGCGTTCGGGCTGCTGTGGTCGCCGGATTTGACCAAGGGGTCACCGAACTTGCCGACCTCGGGATCGAGCCTCTTGCGGGCACCATCGGTGTGCTCAGCGGCACTGGCCACGACATCACCGGGTCGATCCCCGACGGAACAGAAATTCTTGTCAGCCAAACACCTGACACGAATTGGGTTCTTCGCGTCGAGGGTGATGAGGCACCTCGTCGAATCGCCAACGGGTGGTCGTATGCCTTCGTCCCGGAATCGGGTGGCGAGGCGCACCTCTCCTACGAGACGCCATTCAGCCATCGCGCTGCGGTGGTCGCTCAACTTGCGGTGTTGATCTTGCTGGCCGTTGATCGACTTCGTCGCCAGTTTTGGGGAACGCGCCCATGAAGATTGTGCGGCTTAGCGCCACTGTTGTGATCCTCAGTGCTCTTGTCGTGGGCTTCGTGCTCGATCAGGAACCTCGTACCTTTGATGATGTTGCGTTGGTGGATCATGTCGGGACTCCGGCGACGTCGACTGGCACATGGTTCTGCCCGGGCGGGTCTGGTGAAGACGGACCGGCTGTTGTTGGCCTTGAGATCGTCAATGCCGGTACGCAGGCCGCTACCAGCGAGGTCACAGCATTGGGTTCCACTGCCGGAGACCTGTCAACGGTTCAACTCGCGTTGCCAGCGGGGGCACGGGTCTCGGTCGCGCTGTCCGATCTCGCCCCTGAGTCCGACTGGGTCGGCGCGGTGATCGAGGTCGATAGCCCGATGGTGATCGTCGAACAGTCGCATGAGGGTCCGACCGGCACTGACCGCTCAACCTGTGCCACCCACACAGGCACAGCATTTGCCGTTACCGATGGAGCCACTCGCGTGCTTTCCGACGGTGAGGAAATGACTCTCCTGCTTCTCAACCCCTTCCAAGAGGATGCCGTCGTCGATATCTCGTTCGTGGCGGACGTAGGTCCTGACTCACTTGATGCCATCGTCGTCCCGGGTCAGCAAGTGGTGGCAATAAATGTGACCGACGAGGTCACAGTGGCCCGCCGGGTCGCCGCCACGCTGGATGTGATTGCCGGTCGTGTCTCGGTCGCTCGGGTGCAGACTAGGGACAGCGAGTCGATGCGTGGTCTGACTGTCACACCAGTGATCCCTGATGGCGCAGAAGTCAGTGTCATCCCCATCCTTGGTACTGGTCAGACCACCGACATCATCACCGTGACAAATCCTGATCCGTTCGACGCCGCCGAGGTCGATTTGGAAATTCTGACCGACGGCTCTCTTTCTCCCGACCCGATCGAACTCACGGTCCGGCCCGGCCGCACCGTTCGTATTGACATGAGTACAGAGACCCGTCTCAGCGAACTCGGTGCGTTCTCGTTGATAGCCCGTTCATTGAATGAGATTCCTGTGGCGGTGATGCTCGAAAGTTCAGCAGGGCTAGCTGCCGAAGGTGTTCCTGGGACCGCCGCAATCGTCGGTATCGACGGGGCCTCGAACATGTGGATTGCACCTATGGAGGGCGGGGCAGGGCTACTCGCAATTGTCAATCCTTCGTCCACGTCGATCGCCATCGTCGATGTACATGTTGTCGATTCTGCCGGTCAGCGGTTTGTGCTGAGCGTGGAGCTTGGCCCAAGTCGGCGCACGACAATCCCGGTGATGGAGATCGGTGAAGGACGTCCGATCGTCGTTATCGAGTCGACGACCCCAGTTGTCGTCGGTCGAGATTTGACAGGATTCACCTCGCGTCAACTCCTCGGAGGAGCCGCCGTGGGAGAAGTTATTTCGCTGAGTCGGATCGAGTAGACGCAACTGCCGCCCAGAGTTCGGCGCTTGTGACCGGCCCAAGGAAGGCATGTTGGACGACACCGTCGTCATCAGCCACAACGAGTGTGGGGACGGCATCGATTCGGTAGCGCTCGTGGAGTTCCTTCTCTGCGGATACCTCAACTTGCTGCACGGCGACGGAGTTGCTTTCGAGGTGCTGGGCGCGTTCCCATACGCCAGCGCAGGTGTCGCAGGTAACTGAGGTGAATACCGCTACGAGCCATGGCGCTTCGGGACGGACGAAGTCGCGCCGATCAAGAAGCTGAGGGACGTGCGTCGCCTGGATGTACTTGTCTCGACGAGACCTCCCAAGCAGTCCGGCCACAGCCCCAGCTACAGCGAGAGCGCCGAGGACCAGCAGAACTCGGTCCATAGTTCAGCTGGCGTCGTCGCTTGAACCGACTTCGGCCGGCTGGGCTTGGGCTAGTTTGGCTGGACCGGACCGAGAGACCTCGATCAGGCGGTCGACTTCGGCACCGGAGATGGTTTCGTGTTCGAGTAGTGCGCGAGCGACGAGATCGAGTCCGTTGCGATATTCGATGAGCAAGTCGCGGCAGCGATTCTCCGACTCGACGAGGATCCTGCGGATCTCTTCGTCTACTAACTCTTGGGTGGCAGGGGAGTGGCTCTTTGACTGCATCATGTCTTCTCCGAGGAAGACGGGTCCGCTGTCAGATAGCGACATTGGGCCGACGGCATCGCTCATGCCCCACTCGGTGACCATGCGCCGTGCCAAGCTGGTGGCCTGCTGGAGGTCGTTGGCGGCACCGGACGAGAGTTCGTCGAACACGAGCACTTCGGCTACGCGACCGCCCATGGCCATGATCATGCGAGCCTCGGCCTCTTGCTTGTCGAGGCTGTGGCGATCGCCTTCGGGCAGCGTCATGGTGACGCCGAGCGCCATTCCCGTCGGGATGATGGTGACCTTGTGGACGGGGTCGTTCTTGGGCTGCACGGCGGCACAGAGAGCGTGGCCAGCCTCATGATAGGCGGTGTGCTCCAACTCCTCTGGCGATCGGACCATCGAGTCTCGTTCGATGCCAAGTAAGGCGCGATCGCGGGCGGCGTCAAAGTCGTTGGCGGAGATCTTTTTGCCACCACGGCGAACGGCGAAGAGTGCGGCTTCGTTTACGAGATTGGCCAAGTCGGCACCGCTCATGCCTGGACTTCCTCGGGCAATGACCTGGACATCGATGTCGTCGTCGGTTCGCTTTCCCTTGAGATGAACGCCGAGAATTTTGACTCGATCCTCAAGCTCGGGAAGCGGCACCATGACTTGGCGGTCGAATCGGCCAGCGCGGAGTAAGGCGGGGTCGAGGATGTCAGGGCGATTGGTCGCGGCGATTATCACGATTCCCTCGGAGCCCTCGAAGCCGTCGATCTCCGACAGCATCTGGTTGAGGGTCTGCTCGCGCTCGTCGTGGCCGCCACCGAGTCCGGCACCGCGCTTGCGGCCAATGGAGTCGATCTCATCGATAAAGATAATTGCCTTGCCCATTTTGCGAGCCGATTCGAAGAGGTCTCGGACACGGCTGGCGCCGACACCCACAAACATCTCCATGAAATCAGAGCCTGTGACCGACAAGAACGGTACATCTGCTTCGCCCGCTGTGGCCTTTGCGAGCAGTGTTTTGCCCGTGCCTGGAGGGCCAACGAGAAGTACACCCTTGGGCACGCGAGCGCCGATCTCAGCGAATCGTTCCGGGTGTTTCAAGAAGTCAACGATCTCCGTGATTTCCTGCTTGACCCCGTCGTAACCGGCGACGTCGTCGAACATCGTCCCGGGACGTTCCGTCGAGTAAGTCTTGGCCTTGGATCGGCCGATCGACATCATGCTGCCCATCTGACCTTGAGCGCGCCGCTGCATCCACCAGAAGAACAGGATCAACAGACCGATTGGGAGGAGCAGCGGCAGCCAGCTTTGCAGGAAGTTGGGGGTAGGCGTGTCGTAGGTGAACTCATCGACGTTGCCGGCGACGAGCGACGCATCATCGTCGGGCAGCGGGATAGGACCCACCGTGGTGAACTCTTCGGTACCTACCGTGAAGGTGATTTCGCCATTGGTGTTGTCGTATTTGCCGGTGAGAACGTCGCCGCGCTCGACCTGGTTGATGAAATCCGAGTAGGCCACCTCGGTGGCGTCGTTTGGTGTCAACAGTTGGGTGGTCAGCAAGATGGCAATTATCGAGCCGAGGGCAATCCAGACCGCGTAACGCGGCCAGCCAGTTGCCGCTGGGCGCGGCGGCGAAGGTGGACTGCCGCCATTGTTGTTCGGCGTAGGAGGAGGAGGGGGCGGAGGAGGGTTCGCCATGACGTCAATGTAGACCCGTCGAGCGCCTCATCCGCCTCGCAACGACGAAGCCTTTCGATCTATTGGAATCCTCCGACGAATTGTGAGTGGCTGTTACGGTGCTTGCATGAACCGCCGGTGTGCCCGTCCGGGCTGTGGCCAAGCAGCCGATACCACGCTCTCCTACGCGTATTCGCAACAAATTGTGTGGCTCGATGGCCTCGCCACAGAAGATCATCCTGCGAATCACGATTTGTGTCGGCGTCATGCTGATCGCACCCAGCCGCCACGGGGATGGGAGCTCCGCGATCGGCGTAGCGAACAGGTCGGCACACGCCTCCGCTACGTGAGCTGAGTTGAGCACCCAGATGAATGAAGTATCCGCGGCGCCGCAAGCATCGTGGCGCGTTGTTGTCGCGATCGTGTCGGTCGGAACTGGCATTTTGCTGTCGGCGTTCATCGGGCTTGGGATTGTCGAGCTCGGAGGATGGGAGATTGAGGTCTCGGCGGCTCATGGGGCGGAGATTGGCCGCACCGCCGCGCAGGTGGCTGTCAATGCACCACTGAACGACAACCGCATCCCAACTGGCGTGGTCGTCGCGCTCAGCATCCCGCTGTGGTTGTGCCTGATAGCCGGGCCGCTTTGGGCCCGTGCTGCGGGGCTTGAGTGGAGGCGAGATCTCAACTGGGGCTTTCGCGGAATCGACATTCCCATGGGGCTTGGGCTGGGGGTTCTGACACAGCTGGCGATTATCCCACTTGTCTATATTCCGATCTTTGCCATCTTCGGTGAACAAGACGTCGAGTCAGCGGCCCGCAACCTGATTGCTGCGGTCGATACTCCCTTCGATGTCGCTGCACTCATTTTGTTGACTGTGATTGGCGCGCCAATTGTGGAAGAGGTTCTCTATCGAGGCCTCCTGCATCAGGGCCTCGTCGACATGCATCTTGATCTGGGCAGAACCGGGCTGGTCCTTGCCACGACGGCGTCATCGCTGCTCTTTGCTGCGTCACACTTTCAGGCAGTGCAACTCCCCGGGCTCTTTGCCTTCGCGGTCGTAGCCGCATCGGTAATGCATCGGACAGGGCGCCTTGGTACCGCGATCTGGACGCATGTGGGTTTCAACCTCACTGCGGTCGTCACCCTTCTTCTTCGCGTCTGAACCACCGAGAGAGACCAAGAAGCTCGCAAAAGTGAGAAAAACGTTGTGCTTGTCTCAAATGGCTCACTCCTCGTCCGAAGGATGGGGGACGCCAAGTAGAGAGTGGACAGATGTCGAACCACGCATGTCCCGCCTGTGGAGCCCCCCTCGTGGCCATCGCCATCAACGTCGGTGCCGGTGAACGAACGATGTGTAGCTGCGGAAGATGCGACCAGCGATGGTGGCGGCGAGACGGATGTCTGACGACTCTCAGTGGTGTCATCGGCGAACTCGGTCAGTCCCAAGCACGCCAGCCTGGATCCCACCTCTGAATCTCTGTCGGAGGGCGCCGCGTTCAAGCACTGACCAGGTGCCAATATGGTCGATCATATGACTGATACGACCCTGCCGGAGATCTCCGATGAGGAGACCCCGCTGCCTCTCCTCGCCGACCCAGCGCGGCCCACATCGCTGAAACAGGGCACCGTGGGGGATTGGGCCCGGCCGTCAATCGAAACGGCAATCACGTTCGTTCTTGTGGCCGGGGCCACGCTGTTCCTGCTGCGGAGCCTCGAGCCGAGTCACTGGTTCTCGTCGACAACGCCGACCGGCGGAGACATGGGGGCCCATGTGTGGTCGCCGGCATACCTTCGAGACGTCTTGTTGCCGAATTTTCGACTGACCGGCTGGTCCCCGGATTGGTACGCGGGCTTTCCCGCGTTCACCTTCTACATGATCGTCCCATCGCTGTTGATCGTAGTTGTCAACATTGGTCTGGTTGGGTGGCTCGCCATTCCGGCGTCGATTGCCGGTGCGACCGGAGTGCTTTGGATGCGTCGGCGCTTGGGCACGTCGCCAACGCGGATTGCAGCGATCTACGCCATCGGCTTCTGCGCATGGATGCTTGTGGTCCCGGTCGAATACGGCATCGCGATGAAGCTCGTTGTGGTCGCGGGCATGCTGTTCATGCCAATTGCGGCATGGAGCGCGGGCAAGCTCGCAGGTCTTGCGTTTCCGGGTCCCGCAGTTCTCGCGGTGATGACACTGCCGTTCCTCTTCGATCGGTCGTACAACATCTACGGCGGCAATCTGATGTCCACGATGGCGGGTGAGTTTGCCTATTCCCTGGGACTCACCATCGCCGTTGTCTATCTCGGCGTTGTTGCCCGTGGACTCGAGACCGGAAAGGGACGTGGCCTGGCCGCTGCGCTGATTGCGCTCGCTGGACTTACCCATTTGTTTGCGGCGTTCTTCGCGATCGTGGTCACTTTTGCATTACTGCTCACTCGGCCAAGTGTTCGCACCATTTTATGGACCACTGTCATGGGTTCGCTGGCTGGTCTGCTAGCTGCGTTCTGGGTGCTGCCGTTCTTTTGGAACCGATCGCTACTCAATGACATGGGCTGGGGAAAAGAACGCCGCTATGTGCAGGCGCTGTGGAACCGATCGGGATCGTTTGGCGACCAGGACTTCTTGGTCAACGACCCTCCGCTTCAACTCTTTGTGATCCTCGCTGTCATCGGCGCTGTTGTATTTGCCATCCGACGGATCCGATTCGGGATGGCGTTGTCCATGACGGCGATGGTCTTCGCTCTGGCCTTTGTTCTCTTGCCCGAAGGTCGGCTGTGGAACGTTCGCATCGTGCCGTTCTACTATCTGGCGATTTATCTTTCCGCCGGTCTGGCCGTGGCTGAGATTGGTCGATGGGTTGCGCAGGGGTGGTCGACTCGGGGCGAACTCACCCGCAGGGGACGGACCCTCCTGGCCGCCGGACCAGTGCTTGTCGGATCGGCAGTCCTGATCATCTTCATGGCCCTCCCGCTTCGCCAACTTCCCTTTGGTGGATTCAACGATGCTGGCGAATACGGCTGGCCCGGCCTCCGCACGACCGAACAAAATCTCGGCCCGGGATGGCTGCGACACAACTTCAATGGCTACGAGGGTGCGAGCGGATGGACCGAATACGCCTATTTCGTTGCCACGATGGGCGAGGTCGGCAGTGAGTTCGGTTGCGGACGGTCACTGTGGGAGTACGGCACAGACCGTCTCGGGAGCTATGGCACTCCCATGGCCCCCATGCTTCTGCCCTACTGGACCGACGGCTGTATCGGGTCGATGGAGGGTCTCTATTTCGAGGCATCGGCCACCACTCCCTACCATTTCCTTCTCCAATCGGAGCTCTCCGCTCGCCCGTCTCGAGCTCAGCGCGATCTGCCGTATTCCGACCTGGACGCTCTACGCGGAGCCGGTCACCTCCAAGACCTCGGTGTTCGTTACTACATGGCATTCTCTGAGGAGGCGGTTGCCCAAGGCAGGGCAGTTCCGGAGCTGACGGAGATTGCTGCCGCCGGAGCTTGGGTGATCTTCCTTGTCGGCGACAGCGGACTTGTTGTCCCGCTCGATCATCAGCCGGTGGTCATGGACGGGATAGATGCTGGTGGGGAAGAGTGGCTCGTTCCGACCGTGGCCTGGTGGGAAGCCGATGACGTCCCGCTGGTGGCCGCCGACGGCCCAAGTGATTGGCCTCGAACGTCGGTTACCGAGATGGAAGAGGCGTGGCCGGGATTGAGCGGCCTCGGCGAGGTGAGTCGCGTCTCGCTGATGAACGAACTGGCTGCCGCCTACCCATCTCTACTTGATCGGGTCGACATCGATCCTGTCGAAGTGTCCAATGTCGAGGTCGATGAGTTTTCGATCAGCTTCGAGGTCGACCGGGTCGGGAGCCCGGTCTTGGTTCGAAGTAGCTATTTCCCGAACTGGTCAGTCAGCGGGGGCGAGGGTCCCTATCGTGTGGCGCCCAACCTGATGGTCGTCGTCCCGACTGACACGTATGTTGAACTGAATTACGGCCGATCAGGTATCGAACTCTTCAGCATTTTTCTCTCGATCATTGGCCTTGGGGGTCTGTTCTTTCACCGGCGGTTCCGGATTGGGTCTGACGTTGGGCTCTGGGACCTTGGCACTGCTCGGGCCGAGGTGAACGACGCTGATCAGCTCATCGATGCCGTTTCTGCCGGTCATAAAGGATGGGCGGAAATCAATGATCTGGGCCTGCGTATCGACGTGTTACAGCGACGGGTGCGTTGGGTGACATCAGGTGCTGTGATTGCACTCCTGGTGACTGTGACTGGACGGATCATCCTGGCTCCGGGCGCCGACGACATGCTGGTGGCCCTTGGTGTGTATCTGCCGGGCATCTTCGGCGCATCAGTTCTCATCTTTTGGGGATTTCCGGCCATCATCGACACGGCCAGTTCGCGACGTTCGGCGCGAGTCGCTGGGCGGATCGCCGGGGCGGTGCGGTCCGGCGGGACAGCCGATGGCGCAACCCGGTGACTCCTGGACCCGCTATCGGTTTCGGGACAACACGCCTGGCCCGAGATCGATTTGTTGCGGTTGGTGTTCTCGCCACGGTCATCGATGTGGGCCTTGCAGTTGGGCTGAGTAGTTCGGTCGGACGCCTCCTCGCCGATCTTCTGGCGCTGGCGGTAGCGGCCGTGATCGCTCGCTACCTCCACGCTCGAGTAACCCTGCGCGGTGATGACCTCGATCGCTGGATCCGTAAACCAACAGTATTTTTTGCAGCCGCATTTGTCGCTGGAGCGATCGACCTTGCCATGTTCGTCGGGCTCGACTCCCTGGGCGATTGGACCGCAAAGCTGCTGGCTGTCGGAACTGCTGCAGTCGCTCGCGCCGTGTTCCATCGTGTGGTTCTGTTCCGGCAGGTACGCCGGGACCAAGGAAACCCGATTGACCGACCCGCCCCCGCCGGATCTGTTCGACTGTCGCTGGTTATCCCGGCCTACAAAGAAGAACGACGAATCAGCGAGACGATTGCTCAGGTTCGAACTGGCCTCGCCATCTATCACGACGTCGGCGACCTTGAGATCGTGGTGGTCGATGATGGATCGAAGGATGCCACCGCCCAAGTTGCCCGGGAGTCTGGTGCCGATCAGGTGATCGTTCAGCCCAAGAATCGCGGGAAAGGTGCTGCGGTGCGTTTGGGCGCTGCGGCCGCCAACGGTCGAACGATCGCGTTCATTGATGCCGATCTCGCCTACTCACCGGATCAACTCGTCGCATTCGTCAACGCGGTTGAGTCGGGCTATGACGTGGTAATTGGCAACCGCCATCACGACGACACCGAGACTCTTCGGAAAACGTCGGCGCTTCGGTCTTTTGGAAGTCGCGTGGTCAACATGGCCGCCAACCTCCTCCTCCTCGGCAACTATCGAGACACCCAGTGCGGGTGCAAGGCATTCAGGGCTGATGTGGCCAAGATCGTGCTCGGTGCAGGGAGGGTCGATGGCTTTGCGTTTGACCTCGAGATACTGCACCTGACGGAGCGTTACGGCTTCACGATGCGAGAGTTGCCCGTTGAGGTCGTGAACAGCGATACCTCGACCGTGCGCGCAGTCCGGGATGGATTGATGGTGCTGGGCGACATCATTCGTGTCCGCTGGGCAGGAGGACGCGGGTATTATCCGTCGTTGCCCGCGGATGCTCTTCCAGTTGGCCGGTCTCGACCAACGGGGGTGGTGGACGGCCTGCCCCCAGGCGGAAAGTAGCTTTTTCTTGTGACTGATTTCGATGCAATCTTCAAGGCATACGACGTGCGGGGCACTGTCCCTGACCAAATCGATGCCGACGGTGCGAGAGACATCGGTGGAGCCTTTGCCCGCTTTGTAGCTGGGCGTGGGGCCACCGCCATTGTTGTTGGTCGCGATATGCGCCCCGATGGCGAGGAGTTCACTGCCGCGTTCGGTGATGGCGCCCTCGAGCACGGTGTTGACGTCGTCGATGTCGGGCTGTGTGCAACCGACATGATGTATTACGCCTCTGGCGCCCTCGGGCTACCTGGTGCAGTTTTTACGGCCTCTCACAACCCCGCTGGTTACAACGGCATCAAGATGTGCCTCTCGCACGCTGCTCCTATTGGCTCTGACACCGGTCTTAGCGACATCAAAGAGATGGCAAAGGCCGGGCCTGATCCCACGGGTCACAAGGGCACGCGTGTTGAGCGCGACATCCTCGACGGGTATGTGGCGCACGTTCACTCCTTTGTCGACATCGACAGTCTCAAGCCGCTCAAGGTCGTGGCTGACACCGCCAATGGCATGGGTGGTCTCGTGGTTCCCGCCGTATTCGATGGATTACCGTTCACCCTTGACCACATGTTTCCCGAGCTTGACGGTACTTTTCCAAATCACCCGGCCGATCCGATTCAACCCGAGAACCAGCGTGACCTCATGGCTCGGGTTCTTGAGACTGGAGCCGATATTGGTCTGGCCTTCGACGGCGACGCTGATCGAGTGTTCTTCGTCGATGAAACCGCCCGCCCGATCTCGGGTTCGCTGGCGACAGCGATGGTGGCCCGTTCGATTCTGGAGCGTGAGCCTGGCGCCACGGTCCTGCACAACTTGATTTGTTCCAAGACGGTGGCGGAGGTGATCGCGGAGGGAGGCGGCACCGCTATTCGCACCAAGGTCGGGCATTCGTTCATCAAGGATGTGATGGCCGAGACCGGCGCTGCCTTCGGTGGCGAGCACTCCGGCCACTACTACTTCCGCGACAACTATCGAGCCGACAGTGGTCTCATCGCTGCCCTTGTCGTGCTGGAAGCGCTTGGTAATCATCCTGCGGGATTGGCTGATCTGGTCTCCACGCTCGATCGCTACGCCGCTTCCGGGGAGATCAACACCACCGTTGATGATGCGGGGGCGGTCATCGAGCGACTTGCTGACGTCTACAGCACCCATGACCAGGATCGACTGGATGGTCTCACGGTCGATCTCGGCCATTGGTGGTTCAATGTGCGTGCGAGCAACACCGAGCCCTTGCTCCGCCTCAACATCGAAGCGGCCACTCAGGCAGAGGTCGATGACCGGGTGTCCGAGGTGAAGGCGCACTTCAGATCGTAGAATCGGCGCTATGACCCTCGACACCCGTCTTCTCGAGATCCTCGCTTGTCCGATTGACAAAGGAGCACTGCTTTATTTCGCCGATGACGAGATCCTCTACAATGCTCGTCTGAAGAAGCACTATCGAATTCATGAGGGGATTCCCGTAATGCTGCCTGACGAGGCTGTCGACGTCGACGACTCCGAACATGAGCGTCTCCTGGCAAAGGCTGAAGTTGAGGGGATCACGCCGACTTTCGGTGGTTGACATGACTCCAGATGATCTGCTCGACTCGGTCCGCCATCTGGCGAACCAGGTCCGTGATGTGGCGATTGCCGCAGCTGACACCGACGGCCTACCCGAGGTCGAAGGCGTCACCGAAGTGGTCATTCTCGGCATTGGTGCCGGCCGCGTTGCCGGTGATGTCATCGCTGCGATTTGTGAGTTGCGTGGGAGTGTTCCGGTCATCGCAACCGGTGGACGCTGCCCGTCATGGGTTTCGGCGAGCACGCTTGCCATTGCGCTCTCCGATGGCGTCGATAACACCGCCCCGATTGAAGCGGTCGAGGAAGCCCGTTCTGCGGGTGCCCAACTTCTCGCTGTGGCGGCGCCGGGTACGTTCGCCGAGGCGTGTGTGAACTGGAAAATTCCGGTTGTGCTGATTGATCCTGACGCAGGGCCTGCCGCTGGTCTCGGTGTGTCGATCGTGCCTGTGCTCGTGCTTCTCGAACGCCTTCGTTTTGCGAAGGGAATGAGCGGCGCAGTTTCCAACACCGCATCCCAACTCAGTGACCGCGTTGCCCAACTGGGCGAGACCGGAGACATCGACAACTTGGCGGCTGTGCTCGACGGTCGGCTTGCCATCGTCACTGGAGCCGGGGCGGTTGGCAAGCACGCTGCACGTCGATGGGTGCAAGAGCTAGACCGGGTGGGTGAGGTTGCTGCGGTTCGGCGCCGGCTGCCGACCGGACCTGCCGACGTAGCGTCGGGTGTGCGCCTCGCTGCGTCGACGAGTAACGGCGCAGTGCTGATACTGCTGCGTCACGACTTCGAGCCTGGCGGACTCGATGCCGGAGTTGCACTTCTTTCCGATCACTTCGACAATATTCATTCGTTCTCGGCAGCAGGCGACGGGCCTCTCGCTCAACTCCTCGACCTTGTCCTCCTGGCCGATGCCGTCGCCGCAGCACTGCTGCGACGTCGCTCCGTCCAGTGAGTGACGTCATCTGAGCGGATCGGCGACCGACAGGACCCCATGCAGTTGCTTGAAGGTGTAATTCGGCACTACGACTGGGGATCCGTCGACTCGATTCCCGAACTTCTCGGCGTTCCCGCAACGGGTGAGCCGTGGGCAGAGCTCTGGCTGGGAGCCCATCCGTCGGCGCCATCATCGGTGGGTGGCGCGGGACTTCTGCTCGATGACGTGATCGCCGCTGACCCTGTCGCTGAGCTCGGCAGTGAGGTAGCCGACCGCTTTGGTCGTCTGCCGTTCATGGTGAAGGTCTTGGCGGCCGGTAGCCCGCTATCGCTACAGGCACACCCATCGATCTCTGAGGCCGAAGCCGGGTTCGACCGCGAAGATGCTGCGGGAATCCCGGTTGACGCGCCGCACCGATCCTTTCGCGACCGGAACCACAAACCCGAACTGATCTGTGCGCTGACTGAATTCGATGCTCTTTGTGGCTTTCGCGACCCGATGGCGACACTCGCCATCCTCAATACGATTGACACGCCGGCCCTTGACCCGGTCCGCGAGCATCTGCGGATTGAGCCGCTTACGGCCGGACTCGATGTGTTGCTGGCGTATCTGTTGACGTTGAGTGCCCGAGATGCCGCTGCGCTGGTGAACTCGGTGGTCGATGCGTGTCGGGTGGATGGACCTGAGATTGGTCGCCGTGAACGGGCAATGGCCGTTGCGCTCGGTGCGCGTTACCCAGGCGATGCTGGCGTAGTTGCAGCGTTGTTGCTGAACTTCATCACCCTCGCTCCGGGCGAGGGCCTGTTCTTGGGGGCGGGAAACCTTCATGCGTATTTGCAGGGCACGGCTGTTGAGATCATGGCTAACTCCGACAATGTGCTCCGGGGCGGACTTACTCCCAAGCACATTGATGTCGAAACGCTTCTCGCGGTCGTCGATGTGGCGCCGATCTGCCCGGACGTTCAGTGCCCGGCGAGGATTGATGGCGTCACTACCTACGACACCCCAGTGCCAGATTTTTCTCTGCAGCGAATAGAGGTCGACGGTGCTCGGTCCATCGCTGGGGGGCCCGCCATTCTTCTCTGCACGGATGGCGTGATCGATATCGGCACCCAGGTGATCGACCGCGGTGCTGCCGCTTGGATATCGGCTGAAGAGTCGACCATTGAGCTCTCGGGTCAGGGCGCGATATTTCGTGCAGCCGTAGGTGCGCTCAACACGTGAGTCGCCGCCGTACACTCGGGTCTGCGGGCTGCGCAGAGATGGTGTCAGTTGACCCCAGCCCCGGACTTCCACTACGTACCGAGAACCAGGGAGGCCTCACCATGGGCACCATCACGGGCGACTTCAAAGTCGCCGACATTGAGCTGGCGAGTTTTGGCCGAAACGAAATCCGACTGGCGGAGCACGAGATGCCAGGCCTGATGGCTCTTCGCGGCAAGTACACCGACGAGCAACCTCTCGCGGGTGCTCGCATTGCTGGCTCACTGCACATGACTGTGCAAACTGCCGTGCTCATCGAGACGCTCGTCGCTCTTGGCGCTGACGTCCGATGGGTGAGCTGCAATATCTTCTCCACCCAGGACCATGCTGCCGCTGCCGTCGCGGTTGGCCCCGAAGGCACTATGGAGAACCCGACAGGTACCCCAGTTTACGCCTGGAAGGGCGAGACGCTGGAGGAGTATTGGTGGGCGACTGAGCAGCTGTTCCGCTGGCCCGACGGTGGCGGCCCCAATCTCATTCTCGACGATGGTGGTGACGCCACCATGCTTGTGCACGAGGGCCTGGAGTACGAAAAGGCTGGTGCCATTCCCGACACTGAAGAAGATGCGCCCGAAGAACGGGGCGTATTCCTCGACCGGGTTCGTGACATTGCTTCGCGTGACGCCGAGTTCTTCTCTCGTATTGCCCCGGCTATCCGTGGTGTCTCTGAGGAGACCACCACAGGCGTGCATCGCCTCTACCAGATGATGGAAACTGGCGAGCTGCTGTTTCCCGCTATCAATGTGAACGACGCAGTCACTAAGTCGAAGTTTGACAACCTGTACGGCTGCCGCCACAGCCTCATCGACGGCATCAATCGCGCCACCGACGTCATGATCGGCGGCAAGGTCGCCGTTGTCTGTGGGTACGGCGACGTAGGCAAGGGTTGCGCTGAGTCATTGCGCGGCCAGGGTGCTCGCGTCATCGTCACCGAGGTCGACCCGATCTGTGCCCTCCAGGCAGCCATGAGCGGTTACGAAGTCAACACCCTTGAGGCCGTGCTCGAGATCGCCGACATCTTTATCACTACCACCGGCAACAAGGACATCATCCTCGCCGGACACATGGCGAAGATGAAGCATCAGGCCATCGTTGGCAACATCGGCCACTTCGACAATGAGATCGACATGGCCGGCTTGTTCAAGATGAGTGACGTCCAGCGCGTCACCATAAAGCCACAGGTGGACGAGTTCGTCTTCCCTGATGGTCACTCGATTATCGTGCTCAGCGAAGGCCGACTGCTCAACCTTGGCAACGCCACCGGTCACCCGAGTTTTGTGATGAGCTGTTCGTTTACCAATCAGGTCCTCGCCCAGATTGAACTGCACTCCAACGCCGAAAATATTGAGATGGGCGTGCACGTCCTTTCGAAGGAACTCGATGAGGAAGTCGCTCGACTTCACCTCGCTGCTCTTGGCGTCAAACTCACCCAAATGACCGACGAACAGGCCGACTATCTGGGCGTCGACGTCAACGGCCCGTACAAGCCAGCCCACTACCGCTACTGACCCAAGCCCGCCCTGTTCTGTGTGGCTGAGAGTCCAGAAATGGGCCTAATGCGCTCACAGAACGGGGTGAAAGCTAACGTCGGCAGCTATGACGACATGTGATCGAGGAGTTTGGTTCTCTCCCGAAGGCTTGACCGGTGAACAATTGGTCGCCTTCGGGCAGAGGATCGAAGCATTGGGTTATTCGAAGCTGTGGGTAGGGGAGACCTTTGGGCGAGACCCATTCGCTCAACTTGCTGCTGTGGGTGCGGCAACCACGACGCTGGGGCTGGCCTCCGGCATCGCAAACATCTATCACCGCCACCCGGGTGTGATGCTCATGGGGGCGAACACCGTGGCGGAGGCCACGGGTGGTCGGATGATCCTGGGCATGGGCGTGTCGAGCCCAGCAATCGTGAGCAAGGTCCGTGGCATTGACTATGGCAAGCCACTTGCGTTCCTGCGGACCTATCTCGAAGCGATGGAAGCATCCATGTACACCGCGGTGGCGCCTGCTGAGTCGGTTCCCGTCGTTTTGGCTGCGCTTGGCCCGAGGATGCTGGAGTTGGCCGCGGAGAAGACCGCCGGCGCACATCCCTACAACACCACGCCCGAGCACACGGCGATGGCGCGCGAGGTCATGGGTCCCGATGCCGGTCTGTTCGTCGAGCAGAAGGTGATCTTCACTGAGGATCCAGCCGTTGCGCGCGCCACGGGTGGCAAGGTTCTGAGGTTCTACAGCCGAGCTCCGGGATATGTGAACGCCTGGAAGCGGATGGGCTTCAGCGACGACGACATCTCGACCCAAAGCGATCGACTCATCGATGCCATTGTGGCATGGGGTACCGCCGATCAGATCGAAGCTCGGTTGCAAGAACATGCGGATGCTGGCGCGTCTCATGTCTGTATTCACCCGCTGCATCCTGAAGATGGGCAGGGGCAGCCTGATGATGATGCTCTCGTCGCATTCGCGCCAGGGAACAGCTGATGGATATCGAACGCATCACTATCGACATGGACGGTGGCGTCGCTGATGTTCGCCTCAACCGCGGCGACAAAATGAACGCCATGGATGGGCGCATGTTCGCCGCCCTGGTGGAGGCCGCCGACTCTCTCGCTGCCGAACCCGGTCTGCGTGCTGTTGTGCTCTCCGGCAATGGGCCGAGCTGGTGTGCTGGTCTTGACTTCGGCAATTTCCAGGCTATGGCCAGCGAGTCGAAGCCGAAGGAGTCGGGCAACGATGGTGGCATCGGTGCGCTGGAGGAAGGCCGGATTACACACCGTGCCCAGCAGGCCGTGTGGGGATGGCATGAGCTGCCCGTGCCGGTGATCGGCGCGGTCCATGGCGTCGCGTTCGGGGCTGGTGTTCAATTAGCGATTGGCTGCGACATTCGTTACGTCCATCCTGATGTCCGCATGTCGGTGCTTGAAATTCGCTGGGGCCTGAGCCCTGACATGACGTGCACCCAAATTCTGCCGGGGCTTGTTGGTGCCGACGTAGCCAAGGAGTTGATCTGGACTGGCCGCGAGGTCAACGGCGAGGAGGCTGTCCGCATTGGTCTCGCTACCAAGCTGTGCGCTGACCCTCATGCCGAGGCGATGGAACTCGCCCACACGATCGCAGGGAAGAGCCCCCATGCGGTCCGGGCTGGCAAACGTCTGGTTGAGGGATTCGCCGGGCAGGACTACGCCACGGGGTTCCGCAATGAACGCGAAGAGATCGGCGCGCTGGTGGGGTCTCCGAACCAGGTCGAAGCCGTGAAGGCCTTCTTCGAGAAGCGCACCCCAGACTTCGCCGACGTTCAGGACTGATCAGTGAACGACGATCGTTACGAAGACGGCGTATTCCTCGGCACCGTTGACACGGAGGTGGTCGATGGGCACATCCTCACGATGGCCATAAATCGGCCAGCGAAATACAACGGATTCACGCCTCAGATGATGGACGACATGGTTGATGCCTTCACCCGACTCCACGAGGATCCAAACCTCTGGGCAGGCGTGATCCATGCCAACGGCGATCATTTCACCGCTGGGCTGGACCTTCCCCGTTGGTCTGAGCGAATGAAGGGCGGGGGCGAAGATGGTGAGCGTCGAGGTGGCCGGATTGATCCGACGGCTCTCGGTCGCAGCTGTAGCAAGCCGATCATCTCGGCGGTGAAAGGGATTACCTACACCCTTGGCATCGAGATGATGTTGGCTGGCGACATTGTCGTCGCGGCCGACGATTGCCGCTTCCGTCAGCACGAGCCGCTACGTGGCATTCATGCAACCGGCGGCGCCACCATTCGCATGGTGCAACGCGGCGGTTGGGGCAACGCCATGTATCACCTGCTCACCAGCGACGAGTTCGGCGCTCACGAGGCGCTCCGTTGCGGCTTCGTGCAGGAGGTCGTCGCCGTCGACGCGGTCTTCGGGCGAGCCCTCGAGCTAGCCCGAGTGATCTGTGAGGGTGCGCCGCTGGCGGTCCAGGCCACCAAGGCGGCGTCTCGCAGATATGTGGTCGAGGGCGAACGAGCGGCGATCGATGCATTCAGCGCCACGCAAGCTGAGCTTGCCGCGACCGAGGACTTCACCGAGGGGATTGCAAGCTTCGTAGAGCGCAGAGCCCCAAAATTCAGGGGCTGCTGAGGCTCTGGGATTCGCCACAGTGCACTGATCGACGAAGCGGCTCCTTCGTGTGCCGATGGCTGTCACACATGGCTCGTAGGGTGCGGCCATGCCTCTGTCGCCAACGATTGAAATAGGAGCGTGCTGGGCCCACCAAGGGCGCGCAGCGGAACTCGTCCGAGAGCTGAAGTACGGCCGGGCGACCGCTGCAGTGACACCGCTGGCCGACGCTATGGCACGTCTGGTGCCGCCCGTCGACTTGATCACGTGGGCACCGGCTTCCGCTGAACGCCGGCGCAGTCGCGGGTTCGACCAGGCTGAACTGCTGGCCCGTGCAGTAGCGGGCCGCACTGGGCTCAGGGTGCGTCGGCTTGTGCGGCGCGGAAGCGACACTCCGCAGACTGCTCGGGATCGAGCTGGGAGGATCGCCGGACCATTGCTTACGCCCGTAGGTCGGAGGCTTCGCCGGTTGCCGTCAGTGCTGGTCGTTGATGATGTGGCGACGACGGGTGCCACGCTTCGGGCAATGGCGGCGTTGCTGCGAGATCGTGGGGCTGGTGATGTCTTCGGTCTTGTGGCCACCCAAGCTGTGATTCGGGATCAGGGCCCCGTCTCGCCCGGCCGCTACCATCCGCTCGACGGAAAGGGTGTACCGTCGCCTTCACACCACTACCGGAGGTAATGAATGGACGTCTCCATCAGCGCACGGCATGTGAAAGTTACGCCGCGGTTGGAGGAGGTGATTCAGGAGAAGATTGGCGGGCTTGACCATTATCTTGATGGGCTCGACTATGCCGAGGTCCATTTTGATGAGGCCCGAAATCCCCGGATATCCGACAAAGAGTTTTGTGAGGTCGTCATCGAGGGGCACGGTCATCATCTGCGTTGCAAGGTGCATGCTCCCGATCCGTTTACCGCGATCGATATGGCTGAGGCGAAGCTTGAGCGCCAGATCCGTAAGCTCCGCACCAGAATTCAGCGGCGCCACCAAGGTGACGGCACCACGATCCGTGCGACCGATGACGAACTCGCGGGGTGGAACTCGGTGGGTGGCTCAGTGCCGGTTCCTACATCGACCGGGGACGCCGCCGAGACCGACGACGAGGTGATGCCGAGCATCGTGAAAACAAAGCGCTTTCATCTGGGCCCGCTCACACCCGATGAAGCCGTTCTCAAGATGGAACTGCTTGGTCACGGGTTTTTCTTTTTCATCAACAGGGAGACAAGCCGCAGCGCGGTCGTGTATCTCCGCGAGGATGGCGACGTCGGCTTGATTGACGAAGCGGGCTAACCGATACGAGGCTGTGCTTCCTGCTCTCGACGACTGCCTCGTGGTTCATGACGATCGCGCGCTTTTTTGGTGGCGTCTGATCATGGAGTCCACAGATGGCGACCACAACCACCAGTTCGCCACGTAACCGGAGATACTGAAGCAACCCGTCGACGGGCTTGGTGCGTGACCGATGCTCGCCGGAGTGTGTCGGTAGGCTCCCTTGTAAGTATGAGCATTTTTAGCAAGGTCCTGAAAAGTGGTGAAGGGCGAAAGCTCAAGGCCCTTCAAGCGCTGGTCCCCGATATCAACGAGATGGAATCCGAGATTGAGGTGTTGAGCGATGACGCGCTCAAGGCCAAGACAGGCGACTTCCGTTCGCGTCTCGATCAGGGCGAAGATCCTGATGATCTGCTGATCGAGTCGTTCGCCGTTGTGCGTGAAGCGGCCCAGCGGGTGCTGGGCCAGCGTCATTACGACGAGCAACTGATTGGCGGTGCGGCACTTCACCTCGGGTGGGTTGCCGAAATGAAGACGGGTGAGGGAAAGACCCTCACGTCAACCTTGCCGATCTATCTCAACGGCGTCACCGGCAAGGGCGTCCACGTCGTCACTGTCAACGATTATCTCGCCAGGCGTGACGCCGAGTGGATGGGTCAGGTTCACGGATGGCTGGGTCTAGAGATGGGCCTCGTCCTTGCTGGCAATCGCGACAGCACCCACAAGCGAGCCCAGTACGCCGCTGACATCACTTACGGCACGAACAACGAGTTCGGCTTCGACTATTTGCGCGACAACATGGCGATGTCTCGTCAGAAGCAGGTACAGCGAGGTCACCACTACTGCATCGTCGATGAGATCGACTCGATCCTGATCGATGAAGCCCGTACGCCGTTGATTATCTCCGGCCGAGTCGCGGACGCCGCCAAGCTCTATGTGAAATTTGCGTCGATCGCTCGGGGCCTTCAGCGCGATGTCCACTACGAGGTCGACGAAGAGAAGCGCACTGTTGCTCCACTCGAGGAAGGTGTGCACGCGGTCGAGCGTGCACTTGGCATCGAGAACCTCTACGACCAGGTGTCGTCGAATCTCGTGCATCAACTCCAGGCTGCGTTGCGTGCCAAGGAGCTGTACCGAAAGGACAAGGACTACATCGTCAGCTCCAAGGGCGAGGTCAATATCGTCGATGAGTTCACGGGTCGTGTTCTCGCAGGGCGTCGCTGGTCTGATGGCCTGCACCAGGCAGTCGAGGCTAAGGAGGGTGTGTCGATCAAGGAAGAGAACCAGACGCTCGCCACGATCACTCTCCAGAACTACTACCGCCTGTACGAGCGCTTGGCTGGAATGACCGGTACTGCTGAGACAGAGGCGGCAGAATTTGTTGGCACCTACGGCCTGCACGTCGTGCCAGTGCCGACGCATCGCCCGCTCGCTCGTATCGACGATGGTGACCTGATCTATAAGACCGAGGCTGCCAAGTTCGCCGCATGTATTGACGACATCACTGAACGCCACGAGCGAGGTCAGCCTGTGCTGGTCGGCACTGTGTCAGTCGAGAAGTCCGAGGTGCTCTCCCGCGAGATGGAGAAGCGAGGTATTCCCCATGAGGTGCTCAACGCCAAGCAGCATCTGCGTGAAGCCGAGATCGTCATCCAAGCTGGCCGTCTCCACTCCGTCACTGTTGCTACCAATATGGCCGGTCGAGGTGTTGATATTTTGCTCGGTGGTAACCCCGAAGGTCTTGCTAATCGGGATGCTCAGGCGGAAGGACTCGAGCCGGGAACTGATGAATTCACGGCTCGCTACGGTGAACTCCTCGCGAGACACGAGACGACAACCGAGGCGGAGAAGCAGAGGGTGCTCGACCTCGGTGGCCTCTATGTGCTTGGTACCGAGCGCCACGAGAGTCGCCGCATCGACAATCAGTTACGCGGCCGTTCTGGCCGTCAGGGTGACCCCGGCGCCAGCCGGTTCTACCTCTCGCTCGAAGACGAACTCATGCGCCTGTTCGCCACGGGTGCGATGAACTGGGTCATGGATCGGGCGTTGCCCGACGATGTGCCGATCGAGGCCAAGATGGTTACGAAAGCCATTGAACGGGCTCAAAACACCGTCGAGCAGCGCAACGCAGAGACTCGCAAGAACGTGCTGAAGTACGACGAGGTCATGAACGAGCAGCGCAAGGTGATTTACCGGCGCCGTGGCCAGATCCTTGATGGTGCAGATCTGCGAGACGAGGCTCTCGAGTACTTGAGCGATGCCGTTGAGGGCGCCGTCGGTACCTATTGCGTGTCGGACATCTTTGAGGAGTGGGATCTCGAAGGCTTGCTTACCCAGATCGGCACGCTGTGGCCGAGCGAGTTAACACTGGAGCAGGTCAAGGAGTGCCGAGCGATCGAGTCGCTTGAGGAGCTCCTGTATAACGAGGGTCTGAGGCTTTACGAAGACCGCGAGGCGGAGTTGGGCGAGGAAGTCCTGCGACAGGTTGAACGTCAGGTAATGCTTCGCATCATCGATCAGATGTGGCGCCAGCACCTGCGTGAGATGGACCTTCTGCGTGAAGGTATTCATCTGCGGGCAATGGGTCAGAAGGATCCCGCCACTGAGTGGCAGCGTGAAGGAT
>JABIQM010000167.1 GCA_018699415.1 Acidimicrobiaceae bacterium | reverse complement strand
TTCACACCATCCGTTGCGTGGTCAGAGCCCTACATAGTCGTCGTAGCCGCGATCACCCCAATAGTCGCGGCCCGGTTCGCGGCGAAACTGGATGACGCCGATGCGTTTGAGTTGCTTGATGCCGTACTTCAGCGGGGTTGCTAACCGGAGTGGCGCGCCGTGGGCGTCGTCGAGTGGCTGGTCGATCATGTCGTAGGCCAGCAACGTCTGGCGATGGCGCATCGTGGCCATGTCCATGCTCACGTAGTACTTGCTGTCGGGGGTTTCCATGCCAACGTCGGTGATCGCGCCGTCGATTCGATCGGCGTAGAGGTTGAGGAAGTCTGAGAACCGAGCGCCACCCCAGTTGGTGACCTGGGCCCAGCCCTCGATGCACTTGTGTTCGATCGTCATCTCGTGGCGTGGGAGGGCTTTGATGTCGGCCAGGGTGTGGGTACCCCACTCTTCGCCGTCCGGGCCGTGGACAACGATCTGCCATTGGTTGAGATCGATCTCGTCGTCGATACCGATTCGGCCGTTCACCCTGAGGATCGACGCATCTTCGCGGGCGAACTCTTTGGCGAGGTGGTCTTCGCGAAACAGCGACGACCAGATCGATTCGTTTACGCCGTGGACGTCGCGCAAGACACCTGGGATTCGTCGATCGGCGGCCGAGCCTTGCACGCTGCGCCAGCCCATGAACCCGGCGAACATCGCAGCACCTCCGGTCAGGAACGATCGTCGTGTCCGGCGTCGGTAGTGGTCCATCGAGAGCCGGGGATGCTCAGCCATGACCGGCACCTTCGTCCACGACTTCATAACCCGTGATCATCGA
Source organism: Acidimicrobiaceae bacterium (assembly GCA_018699415.1). Classification (GTDB taxonomy): domain Bacteria; phylum Actinomycetota; class Acidimicrobiia; order Acidimicrobiales; family Aldehydirespiratoraceae; genus JAACCU01. The sequence goes on along the minus strand of JABIQM010000167.1, from coordinate 1,604 downwards.
CAACAAGTTGCGCCAGCCGGCTCGCGCCACCTGGAGGATGTGCACCACAAAGAAGAGCATGAAGATGATGGTGACGGCGAAGTGGACACGGCGAGCCATCGTGTAGCCCCCGAACATGGCGGTCAGAAAGCTGAGTTGGGTGGGCTTGAAGATGGCGAAACCAGTCAGCAGCGCTACCCCACCAAGCAGGATGATCAGGCTGTACGTCATCCGTTGGGCGGCGTTGTAGCGGCCTTGTTGTGACGGAGCCTCTTGGCGCAGATGTAGGTCGTGGAGCAGCACGCCGATGCTGTCCTTGGGTGAACGCCGGTCTGGGACAAGCCCGCGCCACTCGCCGGTCACGAGGGTGTAGACGCCGAATGCGATCCCATTGATGGCAAAGAGCCAGGCGAAGGAGAAGTGGAACGCGAGCCCACGGGCAAGCTTTCGCTCAAGCCCGAGACTTTCGTAGAACCACTCGGGGAAAAACGTGAACCACTCCCAGTCGAGGATGCCAAAGGCGTAGATGTCCTCTGCCCAATAAATCCGTAGACCGCTCCAGATCATGATGGTGAGCAGGGGGAAGTTGACCCAGTGCATCCAGCGGGTGCCGCGCCGGTGCTTCAGCACGGCATGTGGCTCAGGGGTCGGAGACGGTGCCAGATCTGTCGCGGCCTCGCCGGGTTCGAGAATTGCAGTCATCGTGAACTGAACGTCAGGTCACGACAAATGGTTCCAGGGATTCGCCTTCGAGGGTGATGCGGTGCATCAGTCGGAACTCGCCCGGATAGTCGTTGATGGCGTTGTGCTGGACCGCTCGGTTGTCCCAGATCGCCATCGAGCCCTTCTCCCATTTGAAGCGATAGGTGAATTCGGGGCGTGACGCATGAGCGTAGAGCTGCTGGAGTAGGGGCCCGGATTCGTCCTGTGTCCACCCGTCAAAACGCACAGTGAAATCGCCATTGACGTAGAGCGCGGGCCGTCCCGACAGTGGGTGCTTGATGATGACGGGGTGCCGCGAGTCCTGGGTGGCGAGTTCGGGGTTGCCGATCCGTTTACCCACTTGAGCGGTCTCGGTGGGTTGGAGATATGCGAGTGCGCCGAAGGCATGGCGACTCGAGTGGTGGGCCCACATTCGCCCGAGCGTTTCTTTCATTCCGTCGCTGAGGGCCTGGTAGGCCGCGTACTGGCCGGCGAACATCGTGTCGCCGCCGATGGCGGGAACTTGACGGGCATACAGGATCGAACCCATCGCCGGTTCGTCGTCGTAGGAGTGGTCGGTATGCCAGTTGCTGCCGATGTTGTGGACCTGGTCCGGGTCCTTTCGCACCTCAGCGACATTCGGGTAACCCTCGACGGGCTGGAAGAAGCGGTTGATGTTGATCTCGCTCCACCGCTCGGCGAATTCGATGTGCTGCTCGGGGGTGATGTCCTGGTCACGGAGGAAGATGACGCCGTGGTCTACGAACGCTTGGCGCAGCTCGGTGAATTGTTTGTCGCTCAGCCCGGCGGCAATGTCGACTCCGTTGACAAACGCACCGACTGCGTTGCTGGCTGGGGTGACGGTGATGCTCATTTCGGGGCAGCTCGGTGTTCTCGGAGTTCTATGATCACGTAGGCAATAC
>JABIQM010000195.1 GCA_018699415.1 Acidimicrobiaceae bacterium | reverse complement strand
TTCTTGATGCCCGCATCGGCCCATGCCGGCACGCGATCAAGGGAGTCCATGAGGCAGTCGGCGATGACGTCCATGTCGGGTGGGGTCAGGTAGAAGTCGAGGTTCCAGTCGATGCCATCGACGCCGTAGGTCTGAGCATTGGCGGTCTCGTAGGGGCCGATGAGGATGCCGTCGATCTCGCGCCGGTAGTACGACGAGGACCGCGGATCTCGAGTGACAGGCGGCTCGAAGCCGAGATCGATCATGGCCTGGAGCGGTTCGGTGATGATGTACTGGTGGATGACCGAGACGATCGGCACCTCGAGGTCGACCATGGCGCCGAGTTGGGGGGCGTAGTGACCGGCGGCGTTCACGACGTGCTCGGCCACGATGGTGCCCTTCTCGGTGATGACCTCCCACATGCCATCGGCGCGCTGGTTCATGTCGATCACACGATTGTTACGCACAACCTTGGCGCCGAGTTGGCGAGCACCCTTGGCCATGGCATTGGTTGAACCAGTCGGGTCGGCCCAGCCGTCATTCGGTGTGTAGAGCGCCGTTTGGACGTCGTCGATGTTTTCGAATAGCGGGTTGAGTTCTTTGATTTCCTTCTGCCCGACGATGTAGCTCTCATAGCCCAGTTGATTCAGTTGCGCGTGGACTTGGCGATGCCAGAGCACGTCGTTGTCGGTGATGGCGAGTCGAAGGGCACCGCACCCGTGCCAACCCGCGGAGAGCCCTGTCTCCTCTTCGATCACCGGATAGAGCGAGATCGCCTCCTGATGGACCTTCGCCATGTTGAGGTCCCCGATGAAGTTCGGGACAAGACCGGCGGCATGCCATGTTGACCCGGATGTCAACTCGCCCTTCTCGACGAGGACCGTGTCGGTCCAACCTTCGTGGGCCAAGAAGTAGAGCAGGCCAACGCCCATCGCTCCACCGCCGATGATCACGCACCGAGTGCTCTCGGGCATGTCCGAACTAGTCATCTTTTCCCCTAGAAACCTGAGTGTTCCAGTGAATGGAACGTTTCATTCACTGCTGCTAGTCTAGCGAGCAGAATGCAAGCCATCGAGCGAACCTTCGCTATTCTTCGGGCACTGGCCCATGGGCAGGAACGCGCAGGCATTTCCGAGATTGCCCGCCGAGCCGATCTTCCCAAGAGCACCACCTCGAGAATCCTTGCGAGCCTCGAGGCGCTCGGGATGGTCGAACGATTGGGTGAGCGTTACGGACTCGGTGCCAGCTTGGCCGCGCTCACCGCAACAACTGCACCGGTGGGGTCGTTACGCGAACTTGCCCGGCCTGAGTTGGTCGAGTTGGCAGATCTCCTCGGCGATAACGCGTCACTCGTGGTCGACGACGGCGATGAGGTTCTCTATGTCGAAACGGTTACCCCGAGCGAGGTGCAGGTACAGGTACAGGACTGGACTGGTGAACGACTCCCATACCACGCTGCGGCCGCCGGCCTCGCCTTGATGTCTTCCTGGTCCGATCTCGAACGCGAGCACTTCGCCACCGCCGGGCCAACGGCGTTCACACCCTTCACCGCGACGAGCCCGGACTCGCTCGCCTCCAAAATGAACGAGCTTGAAGCAACCGGGGTCATCTGGACGTTGCAGGAATTCGCTGAGGACGTGAATGGCGTCGGCGCCGTGATCAAGGGCCCAGGCGGGGCGCTTGTGGGCGCCATCAACGTGTACGGCCCAACCTATCGATTCCCCGGTGACCGGCCGCGCGACGAGATCGCCAAAGCCGTCACCGATGCCTGTCAACGGATCACGGCCCGGCTGACCTCATAATCGGCTGCCTCAAGCACGACGGGTACGGCATCTGGCGCCACATAAAAATCCATCCAGTGGATCAGCGCGGTGACCAGAATGCGACGTCGCCGTCGCTGATCCTGTCGGGCTGCTCGGCCCCGATTCGGTGAACATAGATGCCAGGCGTGCCGTCGCTCTCGATCCCTCCGTACACCACTGCCTGCCCGTCAGGCGACCACACGCGGGGCGACTCGACAAACTGCCAGGCGAAGAACACATAGTTGCGAAAGAACGAGGGTGACGGCGAAAACATGCCGAGCTCCATCATCGCGCCATCTTCCCAGATGACCCACTCGACACCCGCGGTCCCGCCTTTCGCTTCTTGAAGCAGAACCAGTCGAGAGCCATCACGCGACCACTCGGCCCAAAACGCCGGTTCCTCCGACACCAACTCCCGGGCACCCGTGGACAGATCGATGATCTCGGTAGCCCCCGCCACCGTTTCGACCCGCCGATTGGCAATCGCGAGATCGCCGCCGCTCGCCGCTCCATTGGCCACCAATGCCCGAGACCCATCCGGTGCCACCACCAGACCCACAGTGCCGCTGACAGGACCGAGGTCAACCTCTTCGCCGGTATCGACATTTATCCGTATAAGCCGATTGCCATCGATGGTCGTCGTTGCAATCAGTGCCTCACGGGTGCCAGGAATCCATGACGGCGCCAGAAACGATTGGCCAGGTTCACCAAGCGGCTCGCGATTTTCCAAATCCAGGGGGTCACGTGCCAACTCAAGCGTTGCGTCGCGGTGCAAAAGGAGATCGTCGCCGCCTGGCTCCCATGCCAAATAGAAACTTCCGGCTTGTAACGACTGGTCACTCGCCGGCTGCCCTGTGGAGTCAAGGATGTCGAGGGCGGTTCCAGTCGAACCAGGACCCAAGGCTGCGAAGAAGTCTCCGCCATAGCTTGGGGAAAAGAAGAAATACGGTCGGCGCGCCTCCGCCGTGGTCCACGTCCCGGTCGCAGCTTCAACGCTGTAGATCCGGCCAGAGCCCTCAACGAGTGGGTCGTAGTCGAAGAAAATCGACCGGGTCCCATCACGCAACCAGGTTGGCTGACTGAAGCGAGTCTCGGCGGGTGCGGCCCACACCTGCTCCCCGGTGGGGAGCGAAGTGCCCAGCTCCGGCGCACCCGCGAGTGCGATCGATCCCGATAGGTCATCCAGGGTCACGACCACTGGCGGCACGACCAATGACGGCATGAGCGTGGAAGTGGTCGAGGGCGTCGCCTCAACGCTCGCCTTCACAGTTGACGACGGTGGGAATGCCAGGTCCTCAGGCGCGACCTGGGTGCAAGCCATCGCGGCGACGGCCAGCGGCATCACGATGAGAGGCAAGCGCAGTTGAAGCATGGTCGCAACGTACTCTGCGGCGGGTCACTACTTCTCTCACGCAAATGTCTTCGACGAGAATTCGTCCAACCCAAACGTGGCTAACTCGACTCAACACCCAATGCGTCGGCGACCATGAGCTGAAAGTGATGCACTCCGTGTTCACTCAGTTCAGATCGTCGCTCGTCGATGACGAAGCGACCCTGGTTGTAGCCATTGGATCGAAGACCGCGCTGCACACTCTCGCAGAGCCCCACGTCCTCCGGCTGCAATACATCACGCTGATAGTCCATCGCTGCGCTCAACTGCGCCGTCGGCGTGCCGCCTGGGCAGAACCAGTCCTGGTACTCGATGCAGCGCTCAGTCTCGGTGGGCAGCATCTGCAGAACCGACACGTGAGCATCGCCTGGATAAATCCAGATCGTGAGATTCGGCCAGAGAAACCATCCGGCGTAGCTGAAGTCAACGTCGCCCTTTGTGAGTTCATAGGCAGAGTTGCCCTCAGTCGGTAGGCCATCGGACACATGACTCGAGTAGATGCCATGCACAACCGATCGATAACTGGGCATGTCGACCAGGTCGACGAAGTCTCGGTGGGCGGGGGCGCAATGGTAGCACTCGAGAAAATTGTCGACCATGGTCTTCCAGTTCGCGGCCACATCGAACGAATCGCGTTGGGCGAACTCGACCTGGTCGATCTCGGGGCAATAGTGTCGTAGTTCGTCTTCGAGACCAGGGGCCTGGCTGGCGAGCGAACTCGCCTCGGGGTCGAGGTTGACAAAGAGGAAGCCGCAGAGACTTTCTATTTGAACCCGAGAGAGAGCGAAGTCACAGGCATCAAATTCAGGCAGGTCGCCGGTGTTGCGGGAGTGCTTCAGTGCACCATCAAGCCCATAGACCCACGCGTGGTACGGACATGTCACGGCCTTCACTCGACCGCTGCCTTGCACTAATTCATGGCCTCGGTGTTTACACACGTTGTAGAACGCGTTGATGACGCCCTCACCATCTCGGGTTACGAAAATCTCTTGGTCGTACACGGTCGCCGTGAGGTAGTCGCCGGTGGTCGCAACCTGGCTCACATGTCCCACATATGACCATGATCGTTCAAATATTGCGGTTCGCTCGGCTCGGTGGACTGCTGAATCTGTGTAATACCGAGCCGGGAGCGTGAACGATTCGGCCGGATTGCGCCGAATCGGCCGATCGGCAATGTGGACGGCGTGTTCAGAGGTCGCGGTCATGCTCCAAGTCTTGCACAGCAGTAATTATTACACAACAGTCGTTATGTATCGTATGATCGATGAATGCCGCTGATCGTCGATCATGATGCCAAGCGCCGCGAAATCATCGACGCCACATGGACGCTCATCGCCACCGAAGGCTTCGAGGCGGCCTCCATGCGACGTATCGCCACGCGTGTCGGGGCCACCACAGGACGAATAACGCACTACTTCGAAAGCAAGGATGCCATCTTGCTCAGCGTCCTCACCGATGCCAATCAGGCAGGCATCGACAGGTTCCGTACCGACCTGGTTGCGGCCAAGAGCGCCGGTGCCGCAATCGCTGACGCCATCGTCGAATCTCTACCACTCGACGATGTTCGACTCCGCGAATGGCGCGCTTGGCTCGCCTTTTGGGGCAGAGCTGCCACATCAACTGCCCTGGCCAGCCAACATCAGCGAAGCTACGTCACATGGCGGCGGTTGCTGGCTGAGAGCTTTGCCCGTGCCAGCGGGCGCCACCCAAACGATGACATGGTGGCAATCGCAGCCGAACACACCATGGCGGTCATCGATGGCTTAGGGATGCATCTGATACTCGAGCCAGATGTCCACGACCACGCATCACTGAACGAAATCGTTCAACGCCAGGTCAATGCCACGCTGGAGTCGCTCAAGCGATGAGACGTCAGCTTTCGAGATGTGGTCGCCGATTCTGGGGGTCGTACCAACTACGAATCGATGTCGAAACCGGCACACGCTTGCCAGCAATATTGGTCTCCCAGGTACCAGCATCGAGCCAATCCTTGCTGACCGCCTCGCTGTCGGGGTGCTCGAGGTAACCCATCGCGCAGCAACGCTCCTGCGTCGCGCTCCACATCGATGACGACGTCCGTCCCACCACAACCCCGTCTCGATAGATCGGCTCGTCGTGATACGTCAACAAGTGAGGGTCTTCGACCCGGAACTGGATGAGACGCTTGCTCCGAGGCTCCCCTCGCTGCGATTCGAGCACCTCTCGGCCGATGAAGTCTGCGCTCTTATCCCAAGAAATCGCGAACCCCAGACCAGCTTCAAGCGGAGTGTCTTCATCAGTGATGTCGTGACCCCAGTGCCGCATACCCGCCTCAAGGCGAAGCGAGTTCATCGCGTGATAGCCGGCGTGAACCAGGCCGTGACCAGATCCGGCCTCGACAAGTGCGTCATAGACAGTGACTGCGTCATCGTTACCGACATAGAGCTCCCAACCGAGTTCGCCGACATAGCTCATCCGCATCGCGGTGACATCGACGCCGGCCACCTCCAGTCGTCGGCTTGTGCCGAACGCAAACGACTCATTATCAAGCCCCGCACTGGTGAGCTGAGCGAGGACCTTGCGGGAGTTGGGTCCCATCAATCCGATCATGGCCATGTGATGGGTCACGTTGGCGATGTCAATGCGTCGACCCCGAGCGGCTCGCTTCAACCAGGACAAGTCGCGATTCTCCGCAGCCGCCGCCGTCACGACGAAGAACGCATCTTCGTCAGTTCTTGTCACTGTGAGATCCGACTCGATGCCACCCTTGCGATTACACCACTGGGTGTAGATCGCCTTACCGACCGGTGCGTCAATGTTGGCAACGCTGATCGTGTTCAAGACCTCAAGGGCATCTGGTCCCTTGACCACAAACTTGGCGAAAGATGTCTGATCGAACACGCCGACCGCTTCGCGCACCCCCATGCACTCAGCCACCATGTTGTCCTGCCAGTTCTGCTTTCCATAGGAATACTCGTACTCCCGTGCCTGACCCTCGTTGGCGAACCAATTGGGACGCTCCCAGCCCGCCGTTTCGCCAAAGACGCCACCGGCAGCATCGATTCGCTCATGTAGGGGCGACACACGGACCCCGCGAGCGCTTTCGTACTGACGAAAGGGCCAGTGCATGGCGTAGAGAAGGCCAAGGCTCTCTGAGACACGGTCTTTGAGATAGCCCTCGTCGGCCTGGAACTGCTGGGCACGGCGGATGTCCACGGAGTTGAGATCCATCGGTGGGTGCTTGTCCGCTATCCAGTCAGCGAGCGCCCATCCGACCCCGCCAGCACTCTGGATTCCCACGGAGTTGAATCCTGCGGCGACATAACAATTGTCAACCTCAGGAGTCTCACCCATGTAGTACACGCCGTCCGGGGTGAACGCCTCCGGTCCGTTGAAGAACAACTGCAGGCCGCACTCCCCCAGCGCCGGCACCCGATGGATGGCTCGTTCAAAGATTGGGCCGACGTGCTCCCAGTCTTCGGGCAGCGAGTCAAAAGAGAAATCGCGTGGGATCTGGTCCATTCGCCAGACCTTGCCGCGCGGCTCAAAGAAGCCGGCCATGATCTTGCCGGTCTCCTCCTTGAAGTAGGTGTAGTTCCCGGGATCGCGCAGCGTGGGCATGCCCGTCTCCACACCATCGATGGGCTCGGTCACGATGTAAAAGTGCTCGCACGCCTGGAGCGGCACGTTCACGCCGATCTGCTTGGCGAGATGGCGCGTCCACATACCGGTCGCAAGTACCACGATCTCGGCATCGATCGAACCTTGTTCGGTCACAACACCGGTGACAGCACCATTGGACGACCTGAGTTCGGTCACCGAGACACCTTCGATAATCTGCGCGCCCCGGGCCTTGGCCCCCTTGGCGAGCGCCATCGTGGTGTCGACAGGCGAGGTCTGGCCATCGCGAGGGATGTAGAGAGCACCGACAAGGTCATCGGTACGCATCAGCGGCCAGCGCTCAGTGGCCTCCTTGATATCGATCACCTGTGTCTCGACACCAACTCCCTCAGCCATTGTGGCGCTGCGAAGGATCTCCTCCCACCGCTCCTCATTGTCCGCCACTGAGATCGAGCCGGGCGTGCGATAGCCCGTGGCCTGGCCGGTCTCGTCCTCAAGCTCCTCGAACAGCCGCGCCGAATACGTCGCAAGCTTGGTGAGAGAGTGAGTCGACTTGAGCTGCGATACGAGCCCTGCGGCATGCCAGGTCGTGCCGCATGTGAGTGTTCCCTGTTCGAGAACCACCACGTCAGTGATCCCGCGACGGGTGAGGTGGTAGGCGATGCTGCATCCAATGATGCCACCACCAACAACGACGACTTGCGCCCGATCGGGCACGGTTGGGGTCATCGATACCTCCGCTGTTCGACGCGGGCTCTCGCCCGAATCACTCGATATGAATTGCGGGAGGTTAGCCCCAGCAATCGACATCTGGGAGCACATCCAACATCAATAACTCCGATTGCTGGTTGAGAGCTGGTTTAACCCGCAGAAATTAGATCTTTGTGGCGAGATTATCGAGGATCGGGAGAAGCTTCTCTGCGGGGACCGAGGGCAGACCAAAAACGATGCGGTCATACCCACCTTCGGCGAGACGCTCAATCTCCGCTGGGTCAGTCGGCCCAAAGTAGCTGGAGAGTTCAACCTCAGACGGATCACGGCCGACCTTTTCGCACTCCTCTCGCAATGTGGCCACATGGTCGAGCGGATCTCCGTCACGCCCGCCGATCGGAATCCAGCCATTTCCGTAGCCGGCTGCCCGCCGGGCGCCGTGCGGTGATCCGCCACCGATATGAACCGGAGGGGGAGAAATTGGCTTCGGGCTCAGATGAAGCGGGTCGAAGTCGATGACATCGCCGTGGTACTCGGCCGGGTCCTCTGTCCAGATCACCCGCATGGCCTCCACGCTCTCGCGCATCCGCTTGAATCGGGTCGATGGGTCGGTGCCGTGGTTTTCCATCTCTTCGATGTTCCAACCACCACCAACACCGAACAGGAAACGTCCACCAGAGATCACATCGAGCGTCGCAACCTCTTTGGCTGTCACAAGTGGATCGCGCTCGACCACCAGGCAGATTCCTGTGCCGAGTTTGAGCTTCTTGGTGACCGATGCCATGGCCGTGAGCGCAAGGAACGGATCAAAGGTGTCGTAGTACATCTGCGGGAGATCCCCGCCACCGGGATACGGCGATCGCCGACTCGCCGGGATATGAGTGTGCTCGGCGACCCAGACCGACTCGAACCCGCGCTCCTCAAGGGCAACCCCGAGGTCCGCCGGCGGCATTGTGTATGCGGTCGGGAATATGGCGACGCCAAAGTCCACAAAGAACTCCTTGGATCTCCGCGGCCTCGCCGCGGCTGAGAATTGTTAAGTCGCAGGAATGGTTGCGGTCTCCGCAACCCTCTCACTAACGACCCGGCTGGAGCCACCTGGCTGCATCGAGACGCCGTAGAGATAATCGGCCGCTTCCATCGTCCGCTTCTGATGGCTCACCAAGAGCAGTTGAGCATCAGCACGGAACTCATCGATCAACGAGAGGAACCGGTGAAGGTTCACATCATCGAGCGCGGCCTCGACTTCATCCATCACATAGAACGGCGAAGGACGACTCCGGAACACAGCGAAGAGGAAGGCCAACGCGGTAAGTGTTCGCTCGCCACCGGACAGCAGAGAGAGCTTTCGCACGTTCTTGCCGGAAGGTCGAGCACTGATCTCAACACCAGTGTTGAGGAGATCCTCAGGGTTGGTCAGCGAGATCGATCCCTCGCCGCCCGGGAACAGCGTCTCGAACAGTTGGGTGAAGTTCACCGACACATCGGCGAAGGCACCAGCAAACACCGCGACGATCTCCTCATCGACCGACGTGATGACCTTCTGCAACTCACGGCGAGTGGAACGAATGTCGTCGAGTTGGCCCTGAAGGAACGCATGGCGCTCCTGGAGCGACTGGAACTCCTCAAGAGCGAGCGGGTTGACTGGGCCAATTATGTCGAGTTCGGCTTCCAACATCTCGACACGCCGAGCAGGTTCCATTCCGTCGGGAAGCTCAGAACACGGCGCCGACACGGCAACGTCGGGAGCAAGGTCATGATCGGAGCGCAGGCGATCAACACTCAACTGCAGTCGAGTACGAAGCTCGGCTTCCTCGACCCCGGCCTTCGCCAGAATTGAACGCAACTCCTCGAGCCGTTTCTCGGCGGCTGCACGGTCCCGTCGGAGGGCGTCGAGTCGGCGGGTCACCGCCTGGGCCACGTCAGACTGACGACGTCGACGCTCGCGCACGTCGGCCAGACGAGTCTCAACAACCGCGGTACGACTCTGGACGGCACTAAGGAGGTTCTCGAGCACTGCAGCACGGCGGTCCAGCGCTATCCGCTGATCTTCAGCCGCCTCGCGTTGATCGCTGTCGCGTTCGAGACGCTCATCGAGTTCGCCGAGCCGCTTCGTAAGTGATCCTTCACGCTCTTGAAGACCTGCGGCACGAACATCCACATCACTGCGGAGTGAGCCCACTGATGCGGCGCGGTCCTCAATGTCGGCTCGCGCCCCGGCGAGCCGACGGCCCTTTTCGAGCGACTCTTCTTCGTCGGCTTCCAGGATGGGCAGGTTGGTTTCCAGCTCGCCTACTCGAGTTTGTTCTCGCTCAAGACGGGTACCGAGTTCATCTAGGCGATTGCGGAGACCATCCACCTCTGTGACGATGTCTCGTCGATCAGCCTCAGTGCGCTGAAGCGCATCCGTTGCTGCAGTGAGGCCGGAATCAATTCCGTCAAGGCGTTGAGCAAGTTCGCTAGCCCGACCGGCACGTTCGCCAACTTCATGTTTTGCGGCAGCTGTGGCCTCAGCGGCTGCGATACCGACGGCGAGCGTGCCCTGCTCCTGCTCCCTGGCTTCGGCCAGCGCCGCGCCGGTGGCACCCGCTGAACCTCCGCCGATTCGCCACCCATTCGGCGCAAACCGGTCGCCGGACTTGGTGACGACCACGGTCCCCGGTGAGGCCATCGCAGCCTCGGCCGCATCCGCCCAACCGCCATCGACAATGGCAATGTGACCGATAAGCGTGTCAAGAAGTTGGTCGACCGCATTTGTGGTGCCCCGCACGTGGGAACGGAGGCCAGACGGCTGTATCGCGGCATCGCTGCGCATGCCGAGGGCCAATACGGCACCAGCGGTGTCACCGTTGCTCAATGTGGTGAGCGCGGAGCGAGCGGTATCGGGCGAATCGACCACAACAGCGCTCAACGCCTCACCAGCGGCCGCCTCGAATGCGGCCTCCCAGCCGTCATCGATCGAGACCAGGTCGAGCAGCGTCCCGAGCACACCATCGAGCTCGGCGAGTCGCTCCACACCAGAGCAAGCCCGAGCCTCATCGAGCGCAAGGGTCAGCGCCTCGGCACGGGCAACCCAACGCTGGTGATCAGTCTCGGCTTCGGTCTGCCTTTCACGATGCTCAGCCAGCGTCTCTTCGGCCCCGTGGCGGGCCGCCTCGGCGGCCTCATGCGCGGCGACCAGCGGCTCTTCTTCATCGCGTAGTGCACCGAGATCACCGCGCCGCTGAGCGGCATCAGCTTCAAGGGTCTGGCGGCGCTGGTTGAGTTCGGTGAGGCGGGCATCGAGCCGACCCGACTCGCTGGTGCTGCGCTCAATGGACGCCCGTAAGGCGCCTAGCTCACCGCGGACCTCTGATGCCTTGCCGCTCGGGACAGGGACACCCTCACCCCACTGGATCTGGAAAGCGTGTCGATCAGCAGCAAGTGCAGCCTCCTCCTCGGCAAGACGAGCGACATCGGGCTCAAGCTCTTCGAGTGCGGTGGTGACGTCGATCAGTTCCTTACGGGCACGGCCTGCTTCGACTTCGAGATTGGCGATCACTGCACGGTCAGCAAAGGCAGACCGGTCACGCTCAACCCCACGCTGCCGCTCAATCATCAGGGCGGCTAGGCCACGGGCGCGCTCGCGCATCGATTCAAGACGGACGAGGCTGTTGCCAAGATCGTCGCCCCCGCGCTCAGCGAGCTGACGTTCGTCGGCGCTGACCTCAGAATCGAGGCGTTCGAGTTCGGCGCGGGTGGTGCGCTCCTGCTCGGTCTGACCGCCGCGCAGTTCGGCATTGGCACCGAGCTTGGTGCGGAGTTGGGCGATGTCACGGCCAGCGAGATGAACCCGAAGACCTGTGAGCTCAGCAATCAAGTCGCCGTGGCGACGGGCTGCCTCGGCTTGCTTCTCCAGCGGGCGAAGCTGGCGACGAACCTCACGCATCAGGTCCTTCACCCGAGTGAGGTCGCCATCGGATGCGGAGAGTCGACGCTCAGCGCGATCCTTGCGCTTGCGGTACTTCAAAACGCCAGCCGCTTCTTCGATAATGGAGCGGCGTTCCTCCGGACGGGCGTTGAGAACCGCGTCGATTTGGCCCTGAGACACGATGACGTGCTGCTGACGACCAACACCGCCGTCACTGAGTAGTTCGGTGATATCGAGCAAACGGCACGGCACGCCATTAATGGCGTACTCAGAATCGCCACTACGGAACAGCGTGCGGGTGAGCTTGACCTCGCTGAACTCCACCGGAAGCGTGCGAGAGTGATTATCGATGGTGAGCGAAACCTCGGCGCGACCGAGCGCTGACTTGCCGGCCGAGCCCGCGAAGATCACATCATCCATCTTCCCGGAGCGCACGGCACTTGGCGCCTGGGCACCAAGGACCCACGCAATGGCATCAACGACATTCGACTTACCGCTGCCGTTGGGACCGACGACGACGGTAACACCCGGCTCAAGATCGATCGATGCCGAATCGGCAAACGACTTGAAACCCTTCAGCGTGAGATTCTTTAGATGCACTGAGTCGAAACTAACAACCCAAATTACATCTGTGTAGTCCTTGGCCTGGGGATTTCCTGTGGAAACAAAAGTAAGGCCGCGTCTGTTGTATCCGCGTTCCTTCTCTCAGCCCTGTTGTCGGGAGCCCTACACCTGTGTTTCACAGAAGTAGGTCCAGACACCACCGAACTTGGCGCGCTGGATCGGCAGACGACTGCGCCCGCTGAGTTTGCCGTTCTTGCCCCACACGTTCAAGTGATCGGCATACTCGCCTGCCACACCGAACGGGTCGACAAACAGGCGCTCAGGAACGGAGGTGCCGCGATACTTGAGCGCATCATGGATCGTGCCTACAAGTGCTCGATGCAAGCGTCGTATCTCTTGGCTTGACAGAGTGTCCGAGATCCGGTCGTAACGCAGGCCAGCTTCATAGAGGATTTCGTCGGCGTAGATATTGCCAATCCCGACGACGAACTTGTCGTCCATGATCAGCGTCTTCAGCTTGGTGCTGCGCTGAAGCAGTTCACGGCCGAACACTGTCCACGAGACCGGTTCCTCGACGGGGTCGAGGCCGTAGTCGTCAGTAACCGGAATCTCCTCTGCGAGTGCAGCGGTGTCGACAACGAACACCTCAGCGGTTCCGCCAGCATCAACGAGGCGCAACTGACCGTGCTGGGTAAACGTGATGACCATCTCAGTGTCAGGTTCAACCGCGTCCTTGTTGGCATGGCGGCGCAGCGTGCCGCTCGATCCAAGGTCGACAACCAGCGTCGACTCGCCAGCGAGCACGATCAGGATGTAGAGGCCCTTACGAGCCACCGACACGATCTTCATGTCGACGAGTTGCGATGTGAAGGCCTTGCGGGTCTTGTAGCGGCCGAGAGCCTTCATGCTTGAGGCCTCGACGGTCTTCACCTTCTTTCCGACAAGGTCACGGTCGAGTTCGCGTCGAACCGTCTCAACTTCGGGTAGCTCAAACATCATGTGGTCCCTCTCGGGTTTGCTGAGATTCCCATGCGGCCTGGGCGGCTCGCTGCTCAGCTTCCTTCTTTGACGTACCTTTGCCGGTGCCGAGAACGTCGCCACCGACCGTGACAGTCGCCTGAAATCGTTTGTCATGCTCGGGACCGCTTACCACGATCCCGTAGTGCGGCGGACCGAACCCATCGCTGGCTGCAGTCTCCTGCAGCCGAGTCTTGTAATCCGCGCTGCCCGGTCGGCGCGCGGCCCTGTCGATATCGGCTTCGAGTTCTGCGATCACGAGCGTTGCGGACGGTTCGATGCCGCCATCGAGATAGATGGCCCCGATCACGGCTTCTGTAGCATCGGCCAGAATGGACGCCTTCTCACGTCCACCCGAGGCATCTTCTCCTTTACCAAGGCGAAGTCCTGCTCCCAAGCCCAGCGCCGCACCAACCTCAGCAAGCGCTGATGCACTCACCACGGCGGCCCGGGTCTTCGCGAGATGTCCCTCGGGGAGACTCGGAAAGCGACCAAAAAGATAGTTCGTCACCACCAACTGCAGCACTGCATCGCCAAGAAACTCGAGACGCTCATTGGACGGCTCATCCTCATGCTCGGCACACCACGAACGGTGTGTCAGCGCATGGGTGAGAAGATCGGGATCGTTGAACCGATACCCGAGTCGATCCTCAAGGGATGTCAAAAGCGAAGTCGAGCCCAGCGGTCAGCCGAGCTTGGCGATGACATACTCGATGGCGTCACGAACTGTACGAAGGTCTTCGAGATCTTCATCTTCGATACGAAAACCAACTGAGCGTTCGGAGAGTTCCTCCTCGATTGCTTCAACCAACTCGATCAATGCCAGTGAGTCAGCATCGAGATCGTCAGCGAAGGCATCACCCTCGTTGATGCTTGAGGGCTCAACTTCAAGGATTTCTGCGAGACGATCCTTTACCAAGGTAACGATCTCATCACGGCCGATCGGACCCTGTTCGACATGAGTTTCTGCAGGCACGGAATTCCTCTCGCGGTCGCTAGAGCGGTCGCCCAAATGGCGAAAACCCGTGGCACTCTATCCGTTTCGTTCACTTGCGCGCTTGTGAATGCCGGTTTGACCGGGAATTACGCGCAAACTTTCGGCTACTTCGGAGCCACTGCAGTGGTCAGATGACCGACCATTTCGACCTGCACCATCTCAGCGGCAACCTTGATGGCGTTCGTCATCGCCGGCGCCGAACTGGAGCCATGAGAAATGACACAGACACCCTTCACTCCAAGTAGGAGTGCTCCACCCACAGAATCGGGATGAAGTTCGGAGACCATCTGATCAAGCGCAGGGGCAAGGACATCACCAGCCGCACGAGTGGTGTCATCGCTATCGATCGCCACCAGAAGGCGGCCGATCAGAGCCTGCATCGCACCTTCGAGGGTCTTCAGCACAACATTGCCGGTGAAGCCGTCGGTGACGATGACGTCAACATCGCTTGTCATGACGTCGCGACCCTCAACATTGCCGATCCACTCAGCGCCGGAGCGGACAACCCACTCAGGCTGGCTGAGGTGTTCCCAGCACTCCTTCACGAACGGACTGCCCTTGCCCGCCTCTTCACCGATCGAGAGGAGACCAACGCGCGGGGTCTTAATGCCAAAGCGGTCTCGCGCGTAGACGGCGCCCATCTGGGCAAACTCGACCAGCCACTCTGGGCGACACTCGGCGTTGGCGCCGGCATCAAGCAAGGTGGTCGGGGCCGACCCCGGAACAGGAATCGGCGTGGCTATGGCGGGGCGGTTGATGCCCTTGATTCGACCCATGCGAAGCAGGGCCGATGCCATGGTGGCGCCGGTGTTGCCAGCAGACACCATGGCGGATGCATTGCCGTCTCGAACTGCCTCTGCAGCGCGGACAAGCGATGAGTCCTTCATACGGCGGACGCTTGTGCCGGGCTCAGCGTCCATGGCGATCACTTCGGATGCCTCAATGATCGCGAGGTCACCCGTGTCGCCCATTTCGTCCGGACGGCCTACAAGCAAGACCGGAATACCAAGTTCTTCTGCTGCATGACGTGCGCCCGCCACAATTTCATCAGGCGCGCGGTCGCCGCCCATGGCGTCAACCGCGATTGGCAACATCAGTGAGTGATCAGTCGACGTCGACGGCCTGGCGGCCGGCGTACCAGCCACAATTGCCACACGCACGGTGCGGACGCTTCGCAGCGCTGCAACGAGGGCATGTGCTGCGAGCCGTGGTGCCGATACGCCACGCGGAAGCCTTGCGGCTCCGTGACTTCGACTTCGACATCTTCTTCTTCGGGACGGCCATGACGTTCCTGCTTCAATGCGTACGAATAGGCCGGCGACTGCCAGCACGACCAGTGAAGACTAGCGAGCGACGACGGGTTTCACTCGTCAAAGTGCAGCCCATCAAGGGCAGCCCACCGATCATCTTTCACAGGCTCGGCCTCTTTGTAGGCCCCGGTTGGGAACCGTGCAGGTTCAGGACCCACACAATCATCACCACAAACCGGCGCCAAAGGCAGCGACAGCAGGGCAGCTTCGCGAATTACCGGTGTGAGATCGATGCGTTCGTCGTTGATTGGCCACGTCTCGCCGTCCGTTGGCTCACTCTCAAAGATCTCGTGGAAATCGAGTGTCATCGGGCCGTCGACGTCGTCAAGGCAGCGCCGACATGGGACACGTGTTACACCACTGATCTTGCCGTGGGCCACGATGCCCTCGGTAATTGCCTCAACAGTGAGTGCAACATCGATCCGTCCATCGACAACTGAGCGATCACTGACCGCCATGTCGTCGAGCATCAACGTGGCCGCCACCTCACGGCGGGTACCGGTGCGGCGGCGGAGTTCGACGATGTCGACAACCAGCGTCTCGAGAACGCTCACCCGTCGTCCTGATCAAAGAATCCGTCGGGCTCGACAATCTCTGGCACAGCCTCGCCGGAGTCGGCGCCCGGCAACTTCGCTCCCTGGAGCCGAGTCCGGCCTGATGCCACCGTTCGCATCGTACGGTCAAGCACGATCTCCATGGCACCGAGCTTCTGATCGCACCAGTCCTCGGTCTCAAGCTTCAACTCACGGGCCTTGTCCTCTGCCTGAGCGACGACCCGTCGGGCCCGCTCTTCGGCGGTCTTCACCAACTCGGTCCGCTGGACCATCTGCTCCGCTCTCGCTCGAGCGGTAGTGATGATCTGATCACCTTCGGTCTGTACCTTGGCCAAGAAGTCGTCTCGTTCTTTGAGCAGCCATCGAGCAGCACGGAGCTCCTCGGGCAGGCCTTGCACCGAAGCCTGAAGGAGTGCCAGCACTTCTTCTTTGTTGATCATTGACGATGCCGAGAGCGGCATCGGGCGGGCAGTCTCAACGATCTCAATCGCCTGGCGCAAGAGCGACTCCGCCTGGGGAGCGCGATAATCCGGCGGCCGCTCCCCCATCGCGTTCGGGCCGATGTCAGTCATCGATATAGATCCGCTATGCGCTTGTTGACGGACTCGGGGACCATCGAGCTCACATCACCGCCGAACTTGGCAATCTCACGAATGAACTTCGACGCTAGGAAAGAACTACGTGAAGCCGAGGGTACGAACAGTGTGTGCACGCCGGAGACGGCGTTGTTCATCTGCGCCATCTGGAGCTCGTTCTCGAAATCGGAGACAGCGCGGAGGCCCTTGATGATGAAGTCCGCTTCCATGTCCTTGGCGAGATCAACGACGAGCGATGAGAACATCGTGACTTCGACGTTGGGGAGATGAGCGACAGACTCGCAGAGCATGTCCTGGCGAACGTCGAGGCCAAAGACGCCGCCACCCTTTTGTGGGTTGCGCATCGCAGCGACGACGACCTCGTCAAAAAGCGTCGCGGCCGTCTCGATGATCTCGATATGACCGTTGTGTACAGGGTCAAACGACCCGGGATACAGAACGCGAGTGGCCACTGTTCACTTGCCTCCGAGGCTTGGACTCGCGGTCGCGAGTGTTACTACGGTACTCCCGTAACGCTTCACCCTGTGGATCTCCCACGAGTCGGGGATGGCCACTTCACGATCAGACTCGATCACAACGACGGCGCCGGCCAGCACATCACTGATACTGGCGGTCACGGTGTCCCACTCATCGAACCCATAGGGCGGGTCAAGCAGGACGAGAGTATGGCCATCGGCGCGACCGAGGTAGCCGAGCGCTTCACCCGCAACGACCCGGGCTTCGCTGTCGAATCCGAGCGCCTCGACATTGTCGTAGATGGCGTTGAGCGCGTTGCGATCGGTCTCCACGAGCGTCGCGTTCGCCGCGCCTCGAGACAGCGCTTCGAGACCGAGCGCGCCCGAGCCGGCGAATAGGTCAAGCACATCAGCCCCTTCGATAGCGTCAAGCGAATAGAGGGAGTTGAAGATCGCCTCACGAACCCGCTCACTCGTGGGGCGCGTTGTCTCCCCGTCGGGAACGACCAGTTTTCGACCACCTGCTGTACCGGCAACAATGCGCATGGCGACCAGTGTGGCGCGTGCGGGATACTGTCACGCCTGTGAACCCCGCGGAATCTATTGTCCCGAAGACAATCATCTGCGTCGACTGTGGCGGACCCTGCCATCTCCTCAGCTACGAACCCGATGAAGGATTCGAACCCGGCGACATCGTGGCCTTTCGTTGCGCTGACTGTCTCGACCGCTGGGATATCGAACTCGCCGCCGAAGATCTCGACCCTCGAGCCGGCAGCGGCGACTAACAACGCACGCTTGGGGACAGACCCCATTCGTGCGTTACTAGTCCTTCATGAGGAAATCGGCATCGGCATCGCCGAGCACTAGTTCGATTTCCTCCGCCAGGCCCGGGTGCGACTCCAGTTCTGGGTCGGCATCGATGATCTTGATCGCGACCTCGCGAGCCTTGGCGACCCATTCCTTGTCACGGCGAAGCGAAGCAAGCTTGAGGTCATTGCGACCCTTTTGGCGTTCACCCATGATCGTGCCTTCACCGCGAAGGTCGAGGTCGACTTCAGCGAGTTCGAAACCATCAGTGGTCGCGACCAGCGCTTCTAGACGCGCCTCGCCGTCGCTCGTCGCAGGTTCGCCAACTAGATAGCAGGAGCTGGCGTGCACTCCGCGGCCGACACGACCGCGGAGTTGGTGGAGCTGAGCAATACCGAATCGGTCGGCATCGAGAACCACCATCACGGTGGCATTAGGAACGTCAACACCAACCTCGATCACCGTCGTGGCCACTAGAACATCGATCTGTCCCACGCGAAAAGAGTTCATCGTGGCCTCTTTTTCCGCTGCCGTAACGCGGCCGTGGAGCAGCCCAAGGCGGAGATCGGACAACTCCAATGTCTGGAGTGCGCCATACGTGTCTTCGGCCGAACGAACGTCGATCGCCTCTGACTCATCGATGAGCGGGCAGACGACGTAGGCCTGACGTCCATCCGCCACCTCGCGGCGTACGACATCCCACACCGTTTCTTCGTCTTCGTCGGTGCGAGCCCAGATCGTCTCGATCGGGATGCGACCAGGGGGAAGCTCGTCGAGCACACTGACGTCAAGATCGCCGTAGACGGTCATTGCGGCCGTTCTCGGGATCGGCGTGGCGGTCATCACAAGAACATCGGGCGCAGCGGAATCGTCACCCTTGTCTCGGAGCGCAGCCCGTTGTTCAACGCCAAATCGGTGCTGCTCGTCGATCACAACCACTCCAAGGGATGCGTACTCGACCTTGTCCTGAATGAGTGCGTGAGTGCCGATCACGATGTCGACCTTCCCGGTCACAAGTTCGGCGAGGATCTTGCGGCGATCAGCGTTACCGACACGATTCGTGAGCAGTTCAACCCGAAGTGGACGGTCACCCATCAGCGTGGTCTGATCGGGAACGCTAAGATCGCCGAGCATGGCGGTGACCCCAAGATGATGCTGCTCGGCCAGCACCTCGGTGGGCACCATGAGCGCGCCCTGATATCCGCCTTGCACGGCGATGAGCAGTGCGTTGACAGCAACCAGCGTCTTACCCGAACCGACATCGCCTTGGAGAAGCCGGTGCATTGGCCGAGGGAGCGCAAGATCGTGGTTGATTTCATCGATTGCCCGCTGTTGGGCACCGGTGAGCGAGAAGGACAGACGTTCGTGAAACCGGTCGACGAGTTCACCGTTGACCGAGTGAGCAAGGCCTGCTGTCTCGCGTTCGATTCGTCGCTTGCGGCGTACCAATTCCAGCTGCACGCGTAAAAGTTCATCGAAGACAAGTCGACGTCGAGCCGCATCCTTTTCAGTGAGTGACGCCGGTGCATGGATACCGAGGAATGCTGCCTCGCGGGTGACGAAGTCGAAGCGGTCGAGCACTGCTTCGGGCACCGGATCGGCGAAGCCGCGGGGACGACACCGAGCGATCGCCTCCTCCATGAATTTGGCCAGATCCGACGTCATGAGCCCGGTCTTCTCAGACTGCGGATAAACGGGAACGATGCGACCGGTCTGGTTACCGACAAGGTCAACGACTGGTGAGACCATCTGCCAGGCTCCGCGATAGGTATCGGCTTTACCGTGAACCAGCAGTTCCATGCCAGGTTTGAGCTGACGTTCGCGCCAAGGTTGATTGAAGAAGGTGAGCGACAGTTGGCCGGTGCCGTCACCGATGATCACGTTGGTCAGCGTACGACGACCCTTGCCCTTGAGTTGTTGAGTTCTGGCACTGCGCACCTCACCAAGAACCGTGACCTCCTCGCCAGGCTCGAGTTCGCCGATATGGGCCTGATGGGTGCGGTCGAGATAGCGGCGGGGATAGTGCTGAAGGAGATCGAGCAACGTCTCAATTTCATGGACCGCGAGCCCTTCGGCCTTTTTTTCGCCGACTCCGCGAAGACGATTGACGGGGAGTTCCGCGAGATCCCGGAACGTGAGCGCGGGATCGCCCGCCGGCACCGGCGGCTACTCCAACCCGAAGTAGTAGGGATACAGCGGTTGACCGCCGGCGTGAACCTCGAACTCGATGTCGGGGTGATTCTCCTCGAGCCATGCCACGATCTCGGCGGTGGTCTCGTCGTCAGCACCCTCACCCGCAATGACCGTGAGTAGCTCATGATCATCGTCGAGCATCTCCGCGAGCAAATCCGTGGCGGCGGCAGCCATCGTCGATCGGACCGCAGTAATACCGGCGCGGGCGATTCCGAGCCAGTCGCCGATGGCGATGGGACCGGCATCCGAGTTTGAGTCGCGTACAGCCTGTGTGACCTCACCGGCCACGACGCGCTCGGCGGAAGCTGCCATATTGCTAGCGTTTGCTTCGGCGGTGGCCCGCGGGTCATACGCCATCAGGCTGGCAAGTCCCTCGGCGATTCCGCGAGTGGGAACAACGCACACCGTCCGACTTGTCTGGGCGTTCACCTGCTCCGCAACGGGAATGATGTTCTTGTTGTTCGGGAGGACGACAACCTCGGGAGCCGGTACAGATTCCACGGCAGCCACAAGATCTGCGGTTGATGGATTCATCGACTGACCGCCGGTGACGACCGCGTGGACACCCATCGACTTCAAAATGGAGACAACGCCTTTGCCGACCCCAACAGCCACGACTGCCGTGGGTACAGGGTCGCCGCTCACGACTCCTGCGCCAGCCATTTCAGAACGGACCCAGTCCCGCTCTTCGAGTTCCTCGAGGAGATCGGTGATGCGAATCTTGTGTGGGCGACCAACGGCAATCCCACACTCGATCGCGGCGCCGATGTCGTCACAATGGATGTGGCAATTGAAGATGCCATCACCGCCGACAACGACTATCGAGTCGCCAACTTGGGCCCACGCGGACTTGAAACCATCAATCGAATCATCAGGCGCGTCGAGCAGGAACATGACCTCGTAGCGCAGGTCAGCGATGCCAGGCTGGTGTTCGTCACCCTCGGGCCGGATCGGCTCTGCCGGCGGCGCAGAGACAGTCGGCTCCGGCATCGCTCGATCGTCTGCGACATTGAGCGCGGCATCAAGGAAGAGCAAGAGTCCGGCACCACCCGCGTCGACCACGCCAGCATCGGCCAGGACCTGGAGGAGGGTGGGCGTGCGCTCAAGACTTGCGCCGCCCTCGTCTCGGGCGGCATCAAGCACGGCCGTAAGGTCGGCGCCCGCGGCAGCGGCAAGAACAGCTGCATCGCTGGCCTCGCGGACAACAGTGAGGATTGTGCCTTCGACCGGATTGCCAACTGCGCCGTATGCACCCTTGGCCGCGGCGGCAAGCGCCTCAGCGAAGACCGAGGCATTCACCTCGTCGTGCTCTTTCGCGACACCGACGAATCCGCGCAAGATCTGACTCATGATCACACCGCTGTTGCCGCGGGCTCCCATAAGGCTTCCGTGAGCGATGGCCTGACACACGCCGGCCATATCAGGGTCGGTGGCATCAAACTCTTCAACGACAGACCGAAGTGTGAGTGACATGTTCGTGCCCGTGTCACCGTCGGGGACCGGGTAAACATTGAGGTTGTTGATCGCCTCGCGATGATCGTTCAGGGCGTCGCGGAAGGCGACCACCACGGCACGGAGCGAGGCGGCGTCGAAGGCAGAACGTGGCACGGGTTTGGATCGTACCGGCTCCACGTCGTCGGTCGCCTCATCTGCCAGCTACGCTTCGCATCCATGCAGGGCGTGATGAAGAGCTACGACCCCGGATCCGGTGATGGAGTCCTCGTTGATGAGGTCAACTTCAACGACATCGATCTGGCCGACAATGCCCTTGAGGGCTCGATCTTTCGCATGCTGCGACCCGGCCAGCGGGTGCAGTACACGCTCGATGACGAGGGCCACGCCACCACCTTGCGCCTCGGCTCCGAAGTCGACATGTCCACCCCTGACCTTTAGGTCAAACGCCCACACACGGCGAACCTTTCCAACGATTTCCGGCAGGCCGGGCGGGGAAGGGCTTTAGAGGTTGATGATGGGGCAGAGAAGGGTGCGTTCAACGCCGGGGACGTTGCCGATCGCGTTGACGACGACCGCGCCGAGTTCGTCCATGTTCTCGGCTTCAGCGCGAGCAATCACGTCGTAAGGGCCCATGGCGACCTCGGCGGTGAGGACTTGGGCGAGCGCACCAGTCTGCCTGGCAACATCGCCAGCGGTGCCGACTTCGGCCTGAATCAGGATGAACGCATTGACTGCCACTGTGACCAGCCTCCGAAGCTGTGGATATTCAATCTTCATAAACGATAGGTGACATCACAAACTTGTGTCGGCCCAACCCGTACATGACCGATTCCAGAGAATAGGTTTAGCAAATCGGTACCACGCTCAGGATCCAGGATCCGGCACCGACGGTGAGCCAGTTGACCGCGTCTCGCCTATCGAGCGGGGAGAACCCCATGACCAGCGCCAGTGACGTCGCCGACCAACTTGACGCCGCTTTCGGACTCCAAGGCCTCGAGCTCCGCTTCGGCCTCACCCAGGACGAACTCTTCCACGAAGCGATTGCGAACGACCGCGGCCGTGTCGAGATCGACGGCCCCAACGACGCGCAAAAAGCGTTTCCGACCTCACTCGGCGTCGATGGCCCACTGGTCTACTTCTCCGACCCGGCGTGCACCGGCCGGCCCGTCGCCGACACCTTCTGTGTCGATCGCCCAACCACCACCGATCGGGTCTGGTGGAAGAACGGCTTCGCCAAGTTCGACGGCGACAAGTTC
>JABIQM010000163.1 GCA_018699415.1 Acidimicrobiaceae bacterium | reverse complement strand
CGCAGTGACGGATTCGCCAGATGTCGAAGCGCGAACCGTGGACCATGGTGCGGGGTTGGCCGAGCGAGTGTGGCTCGTCATCGGGTTGGTTATGGCCACGGCCTGCATTGCGCAGGCGTTCGGACGCTTCACGTGGGGCGTCGTGTTGCCTGGGGCTCGCGATGACCTTCTCGACGGGTCGAACACCGTGGCCGGTCTCTTCGGCACGCTCAACGTGGCCGCCTACCTGGTCGGAACCTTCGCAGTGGCGTGGATGGCCTCCCGAGTGACCTTGGTCGGGCTCATTCGCATCGGCATGGTGCTTTCCACGAGCGCGTTGGGCTTGGCCGCGATCGCGCCGAACGGGCCGACGCTCGCCATCGCTCTCACGGTGATGGGGCTCGGTGGAGCACTGATCTGGATTCCGTCACCGGCAATCGCGGCGCGAACGTTGCCGCCTCATCGTGCAGGAATGGCTGTTGGACTGGTTGGTTCCGGTATTGGTGTCGGCGTGGTTTTTGCTGGGCAGATGGCGCGCTACCTCGATCAGCGCAGCGACGGGGATCAGGTCTGGCAGACGTTGTATCGGATCGAGTTCGGAATCGCGGTGGTCGTCTTGATCGGCGTGTTCGTCTTCCTTCGCAGCCACGGTGACCGTCCTTCCGCCACGGGGGGTTTCGGAGGCTTCACCGCGCTGAAGACGGTGCCCGGTTGGATTCCGGCGACGGTTGCCTATGCCGCGTTCGGCTTTGCCTACATTCTCGTCATCGGCTTCTTGGTGGCCCGACTCGAAGATGATTCAGGGTTCACTGCCGATCAGGCCGCCACCATGTTTTCGGTGCTCGGCGCCGCCACCGTGCTGGGTGGTCTTTCACTCGGGCCGCTGTCGGACAGAATCGGTCGGCGGGTCACGCTGACATCGGCGTTCGTGCTTTTCGGCGGGTGTGCGCTGCTTGCTCTAACCGGCACGCAGCCGTGGGTTGCTATTGCCGCCTTCGGAGCCGGCTTGATGTTTTCTGGCATGCCGGCGCTCATCATCGCCCACATCGTCGATCACACCACCGCGGACACCTATGGCCCCGCTTTCAGCGCCGCGACGCTTGCGTTCGGCGTCACCCAGATGATCTCGCCTCAGATCGGTGGCCTTCTCGCCGACCAACTCGGCTCGTTCACGTGGGTGTTCGTGCTGTCCGCCAGCGTCTCCTTCATCGGCGCAGCGTTCGCAAGCCGTTTAGAGGATCGGGCGCCAGAAGTTGCCGCGGCGTTGACGGAGCCCCGTTAGGCCGGCAAGCACCATGGTGCCCGCGATCAGGTACCAGCCTCGGTGGAACGAGTCGACCAGTTCTTCATGACCGGTGGGGTCGCCGAGCACGGCGACCAGAGCGGCGATGCCGAGCACAGAGCCGACCTGGCGGAACGTGTTGTTGACGGCACCGCCGACCGACAGTTGATCGGCCGGTAGCTCAGCCATAGCTGCTGCGGTATTCACAGGAATGAAGGCACCGACCCCGATGGCGAGGATTGAGTAGAGGATCAGAAACAGCGCCGGCTGTCGCTCAGATTCGAAGAGGGCGGTGAAGAGCACCATGAACCCTGCGATGATCAGCGGCCCCATGACAACAAATGGCCGGAATCCGTGCCGGTGTGCAAGCTGACCGGAGAAGGGGGCACAGATGGCGACGACTACTGGGGCGGCGGCGGTGAGAAGCCCGGCGGTGAGGATGTCGTAACCCCAGGCTTCGCGCAGGAACAACACATTGTTAAGCCCCATCGCGGCGAAGCCGGCGAAGAAGGCTAGTCCGGAGAAGTTCGCGATGGTGAACGACCGACTCTCGAACAGTGCGAGGTCGACGATGGGCTCAGGATGAGTTTTTTGGCGGCGAACGAACGCGGCGACAACGGCAAGGCCACCGGCGATGCACCCGAGCGTGCGAACGTCGGTTGGTCCCCAGACCTCGGACTGGGAGATACCCAGGGCCAGCGCGGCCAGGGCCAGCGTGATGAGCGATGCTCCGCCGTAGTCGGGTCGCTGTTCAGATGGCGATCGGGGAGATTCGCTCAAAAACCGGCCACTGATGGCCAGCAGGATGGCGCAGAGCGGGAGGTTGATCCAGAACGCAGCCCGCCAGTCTGAAAGCGAGATGACGAGTGCGCCGAGGCTGGGCCCGCTGGCGACGCCAAGGGCGCCAGCACCGCCCCACATGGCGACTACCTGCGTGCGACGTTCCAGCGGGAACGCGGCGATGAGCAGGCCGAGCGTCGCAGGTGTGAGGATGGCTCCGCCTGCGCCTTGGACGGCCCGGGCGACGATGAGTGGCCCGAGTGATGGGGCTATTGCTGCCCCGAGTGAGCCAATGCTGAAGAGGGCCACGCCGATTCGGAACATGCGTCGACGTCCGATGGAATCGGCCGTCTTGCCGGCAACCACCAGCAGCGACGCGAAGAAGATGTTGTAGATAGTGACGATCCATGAGGCGTCGGCACGGCTGATGCCGAAGTCGTTGAGAATGTTGGGGAAAGCCACGTTGACGACCGAGAGGTCGAGCGTCGTGAGGTACATGGCGGCCGAACACATCGCAAACGCGACCCAGGGCGAGTGTCGTTGCTCTCTGAGTTCGTTGTGCACGAGTGCGAGTAGAGCAGATCGAGGTCATCGTTGCGAACCGGTCGTGCCTCTGGTTTCGGGCCGATGACATACGCTGGTTGGTGATGTCCGTACCGGCGAGTGGTAGTGAGATTGCCCCACCACAGAGTGGCCCTCATGTGTGGAAGTCACACGATGTCGGCCATCCAGATGTGTGGACGTGGCGCCTCTCGAATGACGAAGTATCGGAGCTCCTCGCTGCCTCGGCACCGTTCGTCGACGGTGACGAACAAGATCTGGCGGGAATCACGGCGGCGATGTTTCCGTTGCCTTCTCTCGGAGGAAGCCTCCTCCGGCTCCGTCGACGTGTGACTCACGGCCGCGGGTTTGAGGTCATTCGTGGCTTCCCCAGCGACGATGTGTCAGAGCAGCAATCGGCTGCAGTTTTCGCCGGGATCGGAGCGCACCTCGGTTCACTCCGTTCCCAGAACGCCGCTGGTGATTTGCTTGGTCATGTCAGAAACGTGGGGGCGGACCCGACTGATCCGAACGTGCGGATCTATCAGACCAGCCGGCGGCAAACATTTCATACCGACTCCACTGACGTCGTGGGCTTGCTCTGCCTGGAGACAGCGGCGCAGGGCGGTGACTCGTTGCTGGTGAGTGCGGCGGCGCTCTACAACGAGATACTTGATCGGGACCCAACACTGGCAGCCGTGCTGTTTCGGCCGGTGGCCACCGATCGTAGGGGTGAGGTGCCCGAGGGATGCGACCCGTACTTCATGATCCCCGTGCTCACATGGTTCGACGAGTCGCTGACTGTTCTGTATCAGCGCCAGTACATCGAGTCCGCTCGACGGTTCGAGGATGCGCCGCCGCTGACCTCTGAAGTCATCAAGGCACTTGATCTCTTCGATGAGATTGCCAACTCTGCGTCGTTTCATATTCGGATGCGGCTTGAGGTCGGCGACATGCAGTTCGTGCACAATCACGCGCTACTTCACGACCGCACCGGATTCATCGACAAGCCCAACTCGCCACGGCACCTTCTGCGTCTATGGCTGTCGGTGCCTGATGATCGTCAACTCCCGCCGATATTTGCCCAGCGATACGGAACGACTACCGTTGGGGACCGAGGTGGGATTCAAGCGGTTGGCGGCGACCAGAAATTCTCTGCAGATCTCCATGCAGACAAGCCAGAATAAAAAGCACTAATACGCAGAGGGTTGCTTTCGATGATCATCGTCCAGGTGGCCAAGTCACTAGTCGCCATGCTGCTGGCCCCAATTCGAGTCCGGCGTCATCCGCCTCGTCCCCCTGAGGGGGCTGAGCACTACGCCATTGCCACGCTGGCTCGGTCGCCGCAGGCGGCGACGACGAAGGCCACCGATATTCCGACCGCCCACACTCCGCCCGGGCGATGGAAGGACTGGCCGCCTTTGGTACTGGCCGGATGTGACGATCCACTCGTCGAGGGTGCGCCAGATCTACGCGGCGTGTGGCAGGTCTACAAGGGCCCACTGAAGGGCCATATCGAGCGCAACGAGCAGGCGGGTTGTCGTGTGGTTGTCACGGGCGGCGGCGTCGTCCACGACCTCTCGGCCGACGGTTCGATGATGAGCGACGAAGGTGTTGGCGGTGCTGACATCAGCGTGGCCGTTCGCTATGAGAACGGTCGGCTCAACTTTTACCTGAACAACAAGCGGCGGGTGGTCACCAGGTATCGAGACGGCGACGATCTCGTGTGGCGCTGGGGTCCGTACACAAATCGTCTGCGTCGGCTACACGGACCCAGCGATGCTCGGTAATGCAATGGTGGCAGATGGGCGGGTTGCTCGGTGTTCGCGAGAAGTTGCTGTTGCCAACGCTGCGGTGGTTGTTGGGGTAGTGCCAAGATGAGCCGCCCTCCTACCGCCTACCCCCCTCGTGAAGGAAAATCTGATGACTGATTTCAAGGGAACGATCGGCCACACGCTCGCCGAATCGGAGCCCCACTTCGTCGAGCCACCGCACCCCGGTGATGATGCGCCAAACGTGGTGATCGTGTTACTCGACGACACGGGGTTCGCTCAGCTTGGTTGTTACGGGTCTGATATCGACACCCCGAACATCGATGCCCTTGCCGGAGATGGTGTGCAGTTCACCAACTTCCACGTCACCCCCCTGTGCTCGCCGACTCGGGCTGCATTGCTCACGGGCCGCTCGCAGCACGCCGTTGGTATGCGCGGCGTATCCAACTGGCGAACCGGCTTCCCGCACCAGTTAGGCCATATTTCAAACAACGCCGCCACTGTCGCTGAAGTGCTGCACGGCGAGGGGTACGCCACGTTCTGCACCGGCAAATGGCACCTCGCCCCGACACAGAACATTTCCGCTGCCGGACCCTTCGACCAGTGGCCGTTGGCCCGTGGCTTCGATCGCTTCTACGGATTTCTCGAAGGAGAGACCGATCAGTTCCATCCGGAGTTGGTGCGCGACAACACGCACATTGATCCGCCCGCCGCGCCCGAAGATGGCTACCACCTCAGCGAGGACCTGATCGATCAATTGCTGCAGATGGTCAACGACAGCAAGGGCGTGCGACCCGACCGGCCGTTCTTCGCCTATCTGCCGTTCGGGGCGACGCATGCTCCGCACCAGGCGCCGCAGTCCTACATGGACAAGTACCGCGGTCGCTACGACGAAGGATGGGATGTCGTTCGCCAACGCTGGTTCGAACGGCAACTGGAACTCGGTGTGATTCCCGAAGGCACAACGCTTGCTCCCCGTAACCCCGGCGTCGACGCGTGGGACGACATTCCCGAGAATCAGCAACGGCTTGCGTGTCGACTACAGGAGGCGTTCGCCGCATTTCTCGATCACACCGACGATCAGATCGGTCGACTGGTTGATGGTCTGCGCGACATGGGTCAACTCGACAACACCATCCTTGTGGTGCTGGCTGACAACGGTGCGTCTCAAGAGGGTGGCCCCTTCGGGGTCATGCACGAGATGAAGTTCTTCAATGGCATCCTCGAAACCCCCGACGAAGCCATCGAACGAATCGATGACATCGGTGGCCCGCACAGCCACACCAACTATCCGTGGGGCTGGGCTCAGGCCGGTAACTCGCCGTTTCGCTGGTACAAGCAGAACACCCATGAGGGCGGAGTCCACGTGCCGATGGTCATGCACTGGCCCAAGGGATTCAGCGATGAGCAAGCGGGCTCGATGCGCGACCAGTTCGTGAATGTCTCTGATATTGCGCCGACGATCTACGACCTGCTCGGGATCACCCCACCGGCGAGCTATCGCGGCGCGGAACAGATGCCGGTCACCGGGCACTCATTCGTCACGGTGCTGAATGACGC
This sequence comes from Acidimicrobiaceae bacterium, assembly GCA_018699415.1. Classification (GTDB taxonomy): domain Bacteria; phylum Actinomycetota; class Acidimicrobiia; order Acidimicrobiales; family Aldehydirespiratoraceae; genus JAACCU01. The sequence goes on along the minus strand of JABIQM010000163.1, from coordinate 45,425 downwards.
GAGTTCGCTTGCGGTCAACACACTCCAGTACTTCGAGAACAGCGGAAGCCGTGCGCTCGTCGCCGAATGCGACGGCGTGTGGTGGAAGGCGGTCACCAAACACAACATGGGCGACGACTTCGACACTGAGCCGTGGGAGTTGTACGACCTTTCGGCTGACCCGTCAGAGTGCGACAATCTGGCCGAGTCCCAGCCGGACAAGCTGGCCGAAATGGTTGGTCTTTGGTGGCAGGAAGCGGAACGACACGGGGTTCTCCCGCTCGACGACCGGGGCTTCGAATTATTCAACCATCAGCTCACAGCCCACGCCCCGCACCGACCCGACCGTCGCTACTCGTACCGGCCTCCGATGTCACCGATTCCCTCTTCCGCATCAGCTTCGGTCGGCGGACGAGCATTCGATCTCACCGCTCAAGTCACCCGTGACGCAGGAGATGACGGCGTGATCTGGGCAACCGGCAACGAAAACTCGGGCATGTCGGTGTTTGTGCAAAACGATCGTCTCGTGGTCGACTACAACTCGTTCAACAACCACACCATCGTGGAGTCCGCCGGAAAGGTTCCTACGGGCGACGTCACGCTGCAGGTCCACCTTGAGCGCGACAGCCGCACCACAGGCTGGGCCGAGGTTTCGATCAATGGAAAGGCCAGCGGTCGAGGTGAGATCCCGTTTTATATGCGTATGGTGTCGTCGATCGGTTCCAGCGTGGGCATGGATCACGGCTCTGCGGTCTCCGCTCGGTACCAGGCGCCGTTCAAGTTCGCCGGCACCTTGCACCATGTGTCGATCCAGCTTCCGGCCCGCCGTGAGGCTGCCGAGACCACAGCGACAGCGGCCAGTGAAATGTCGCGCCAGTAGCGTCGCACGAGCACCACGACCCGATCCAAGCCAGATTCGGGCGTTGGCCGGCCAGCGTGAGCTTCCCGCCGCGTTGGTCTGAAACTGTCAGTTGCCGATGACCGTCAATGGAGTGTTGAGATCCATGGGATACATGGGGCGTCGTATGCGGTCAAAGGTGCGGATCGAATAGTCCTCGCTACAGACCCCCGGGCCGGCCACCGGGATGATCTCGCTCGCGATTGGCTCGAAGACAGCGCGGAAATGCTGCCGCGACTTGATCAATAAGTATTTGCGTGCGGCCGGGTCGATCCCGATGTGCGTATAGAAGCCCAGATCGAACGGCTCCAAGGGCAGTGAGCTGACGAGAATGTCGACCCCACCGGCCTCGAGCAGCACGGTGTTGCCGATATTGGCGGTGGTGCCCGTTCCCATCGGGCCGGATACGAGATAGCGGCCGTCGGACACAGCCGCGACCCGAGCGGTGATAGTCAATGGCCGAGCGTCCAGGCCGATGGCCGGCATGTCGATCTTGCCGCCGAGAGAAACCGTGATCTCGGCACCGACGCCGGCAGCCGTCGCCAACTCAACCGTGGAAGGATCGCAGTACGGCCCCGCCACAAGATCATCGAGGCCCTGCTTCATGGCTTCTTCGAGCACTGCCATCACGTCGGTGATGCCGCCAGCGCCACAATTGTCGCCATGATCTGCGAGCACGATCGGACCATGAAGGGCCGCCTCGCTGCCGAGCGATGCTGCGCGCGCCACAGATGTTTCCATCGATTCAAAATCGAACACGAAGTCGGCCCGGCGGTCCCATGCCATCGTCAGCAACTCATCGCGCAGGCGATCACCGGCGCTCTTGTCGCCGTCACTGACCACGATCACGCTGAGTCCGGTATGGGGGATGTCGGAGAGCGGAAAGCCACCGAAGACCGAGGCTGTGAGCACTTCGCCAGAGGCTTCAGCCTCAATAGCTCGGTCCATGATGTCTTTCATTGGTTGGGCTGAAGGCGTCTGGCGCAACATGTTGGTCATCATCGGGAGCACGCCCCACGAAATCATCGGCTCGACCTCGCCATCGAGTGCCGCGAGCAAGGTGCGCCCCGCCCGCTGCGCCGTCTCATGAACATCGATGTGGGGGTAGGTGCGGAACCCGGTCACCACCGTCGCGTTTGCGCAGAGCAAAGGCGACATTCCGAGATGAAAGTCGAGACTGACCGCGATCGCCATATCGGGAGCGACGGCACGGATTCGACGCAACAGTTCACCCTCGGCATCGTCGTAGGTTTGGGTGACCATGGCGCCGTGGAGTGCGAGAAACATGGCGTCGGGCCCGGTCTGGGCTGCGTCGACAATTCGTCCTGCCATCTCTTCGAACGCGGCGTCGGTCACCAAGCCTGCTGGCCAGGCCGTGGCCACAACGGGCACGTCGACGATGGCATCTCGCGCCCTGAGTAGCTCGTAGAATCCGCCAAATCCGGTATTGGTGTGGCCGAACAACTCGATCGCTTCGGCGCCTTCTAGGAGTGTGCCGTTCGGCGAGTTGCGTCCAAATTTGTCGATATCGGTGAGCTGAGGCGAGAAGGTGTTCGTCTCATGCATCATTTCGGCCAGTACATAGCGCGGTGACATGGATGCACCGTAGTACAAGCATTCGGAGCGTTCGCAGGGGTGCCCGACAACCGAAGAGTCGTTTGCCCGCCCCCCCCAAAGCGCGCGTCGAGCGCAGTTGATTTCCTCGAGCAGTTCGTCGATTCGGGCCCGACCGGCGGGCACCGTGACGTTTGCCAACGATGGCCGGTTGTGGACCCACTAGCTATTGCGCTTCGTTACGGAAACATCAACAACGACTGCATCGGATCGTTGTATGAGCGAGACGAGGCGGCACGCTCGCTCACCGACACCTCGATCGTGACGCACGACCCGTTGGCGCTGTCGAGGCATGACCCATCGGAATGTGCTGGTCGGCTAGCTATCAGGTGTCCAGCGCAATGGACCGAATACCAGGTCGGTCATCAGGTCGCCGAAATACAGTTTCCAGGCGACAGCCATGGTGTAGTCGCTATCGATGATGAACTCGCGGCCTTTGATCTTGAAGGCCTCAGATGAGTGATGCTGTGTGGTGTATAAGGCCCGCCCGTAGCTGATGGCATTGCCGTAAAGATCGGGCCCCTCGTAGGTGTGCCGGTTCGAGTTGCGCTGACGCACATAGCTGAACTTGTGGTTTATCAATCCTGAGAGTTCCCAAGTTTGGTTGGCCCGCACGAGGTCGATCGGGTCGTGGCGCACGCTCACCTCGACCTCGCCCTTCTTCTGCTGATCGGGCCCGAAGACCTCGCAAGTTCCCGAGAAGGTGCCTGATGTGCGGTCGGGCAACACGTGCGACCACGCAGCCATCTCGCGCTCTTTCACGAGGAAGCTGTCGATGTGCGCCCGGGTTTCAGGATTGGTTTCGTAGTCGTGGGCGTTGAGGTACACCCCGTTAAAAACCGAAAACAGGGTCGGTCCTTCGAAGAGCAGTGACGAGTACACCTGGGTCACACCGTCGGGCAAGATCTGGTTCATCGTGTTGAGATCGGCTCGCCATGCAGGCGAGTAGTAATGCGAGTCGACCAGTGACCCGTATGGGTGGCCGGCACCGAAGAAATCGGGGCCGAGATACACCCGGTTGTTGCCACCGTCGTCGACTCCGAAAGCAAAGTCCTTGATCTCGAACCGGTTGCGCAAGGGGCCGGTGTTCATGAAGTTGCAGTGCATGTAATACGTGGTGACACCGTCTTCGAATACTGACGAACGGTTCACCTTGTTGAACCCGGTGTGCGCGCCATCGGCATCAAAGACCGAGGGCAGTCCGTACCACTCGCCGGTGATGCGTTCCTGCCACTCGCTTACTTCTGTTTCTTTGTTTTCGGTCATTTAGACGTTCCCTCTCGATGCGTTGCGGAGACTGGCCTGAATTCCCTGGCTCACCTCGACGCCAAGCAGTTGATCAACCCGCGCCCAGACCGGGTCGACGTCGGGGCTGAAGATGGCGGCTCGGTTGGCAGCGTCGCGAGCGGCCAGTGACTCGGGGGTCGCGCCGCTGGTAGCCGAATCGGGGATCCCGAGCGAAAGGAGCGAAAGCCAGTGATCGCGATAGGCATCGACGGTCGGGGTGATCGACGCGAAGCCCGGTTCGTCGGCACGATGGGCAAGCATCCACGCCGACATCAGCTGCCATTGCCGAGGCGAAAGATGAGCTGGGGTGAGCCCATCGAGTTCGAGACACGCATCGTGGGCCTCGGTCAGGGGGGCAAAGCAGTGATCGAGGTATGCCAGGTTTGCGCCCGGGTCGAGGCGTGGAATCAGATCGAGATGGAACGCATAGTGCGGTCCGGCCAGCACCGCATCAAGCGTGAAGTGCGGGACTGGACTCGACGCCGGCGTGAAGGCGAACATCATGTGACTGTCCAGACCGAACTGCTCGACGGTCATGCCGACAGACACGAGTTGGACGCCACCTTCGATGCCAAGGATTCGGTGTGAGCCGACATCGGAACCGTCCATGGCCGAGGTCAAATGGTCGTTGTGAAGCAGGGAAAGCCCCAACGCTTCTGTGATGTGATCGACGGTGCGGTCACACAGGTCTTGTGCCTGGCTCACGAAAGGTCTCCGTCCATGGTCGATGCGTCGTCTGATTGGGAGTGTGCCGGGCCATCGACGGCAGGGAAAACCCATGCATTGGCGAGCTCGGGATCGGCCGACCGAGCAGGGGATGCGATGACGGCCACCCGGCGGCGCTCCTGCTCATCGGTTGGTGTCTCGATACCGAGCCCCGCGTCGATCTGTTCTTGGCGCCAGCGGCGGTACGCCAGCTGGATGGCGTCGGACTTCACATGCAGTTCTGCAGAGAGATCGAACGGCAGCAGTTCGGGACGCTGCCCCTCGACCGTCGGCTGGTCCTCGAGGAAAATCTTCATCGTTCGTTTGATCGAGTCCTTGTCGGCCCAACCTCCGGTGAAGAAGGTTCGCATCATGATGAACTTCGACACGGTGGTGTGTTCGTCGATGGGTACTGCGGCAGTGAAGATTCGGATCTCACCGAGAGGTAGCCGAACGATCAGCATCGAAACATTCGGGGGGTAGAACCCGGTGGTGGTCTCGACCGGCGGCCGCTCGGCGTTCTTACGAAGGATTTTCCAAATGCCCGATGGCGCGGGTGGATCGAGGAGCACGGTCGCGGAGACCTCTCGGAGCACACCATCTTCGCGGACCTCGTCGAGGTCGAAGTCTTGGATTTCGGGTTGATCGGCATTGCCGAACGATCCCGAATGCACGAATGGGGTGTGGGCGATGTCGACTGCATTTTCGAGGACACGGTCGTAGTTCGCCTGCCAGGTGAACTCTCCGGACACGGCCCGATATCCCTCGGCCTTGGCCTCGATACTGTGATCGAGGCCGGCGAGTTCGGTCAGAGGCGGCCGGTCACTAGCGGGTTGATCGCCAAGGAAGACCCAGATGAAGCCGTACCGTTCGATGCATGGATACGCGTCGACGCGTGCCTTCTTCGGAATGGGGAGTTCGGCCTTGTTGGCGGGAATCTCCACGCACACGCCAGTGCTGTCGTATCGCCACCCGTGATACGGGCACTGAACACAGTCATCGACAACCCGGCCGCCACCGAGCGAGCCGCCGCGGTGGACACAGAGATCGGATTGCGAATTGACAGTTCCGTCTTTGCTTCGCCAGAGCACGAGATCATGGCCGTGCACACGTACCTGGACCGGTTCATCGCCGACCTTGTTGCCCAGCTCGATTGCATACCAATGATTCTTGATCAGCATGTGCCCCTCCGTGTCTGTTGGATTTTGGTGCTCATCTCGGTCGGGGGAGCTGGCGATCGCCACCCCACAGCGCACGAACCAGTCGATCGGTGAGTTCGTCACCGAAGAATCGGACGGCCATGATGTTGGCCGGATCACGTTCGGCGATGTTGCGGCGGCGGGTGAGATCGTCGGTGGCGAGTTGTGCCCGTCGCTCCTCGGACACGGGTTCTGCCGCATCGACGAACGCCAACCACTGGTCGACGCGGCGGTGGGCGAGTTCTGAAATCTGATCGAGCCGGGCTTCGTCGTAGACCGTGTCGGGCACGGTGAAACATGTGGCGACGTCGCTCAAAGCCTGCCGCACGTACAGCGCCCTCGAAGTGAACGGTGCGAGTCCGTCGTCGGCTCGGAGCTTGAGGAATTCCTCGTTCATCGGCCCGTAGTACTTGTCGAGCGCCTCGGTATCGAGCATGAGATCGGAGCGAGGGTTGAAGTCGATGTAGAACCAGAGGTCGGGAAGAGTGCCCCAGGCAATGCCGAGGTGCGGCACGTCGATTTGAGGCCCCAACCAAGCCGTGACGTGCATATTGGTGAACCCGAGTGGAGGATTACCGATCCACGAGTGCACGAGCCAGTCAATCTCGGGGCCGGAGTACGCGGCTAGGCGGCCCGAAGGGAAATCGGCATCGCCTTTGTAGGACTCGAGGTCTTCGGTGCTCGGATCTCGGGTGAGCTCGAACCGGGCCCTGAGCTTCACCATCAGTTCCTCGGTGATCGACCACAGTCGCTCAAAGGTTTGGGTTGTATCCGTTGCCTTGCGCTTGTCGAAGATCTCCTCGACACCCTCAAGCGTCTCTTTCATGGTTCCCTTTGCCATCCCAGTACGGTGGTCGTGTCCGTTCCGACGAGCGGAACGACGTTTCGTTTGCCGACTCTAGGACTCGCCAGGTTTCAACGCAATGTCGAGACAGGCCGAATTGAGGGGAAACTCACCTTGCAAACCCCAAGCCTCCGAACCAGCCTTTATGTGCCTGGTGATCGCCCTGAGCGCTTCGACAAGGCGCTGCAAAGTGGAGCCGATTCGGTCATCATCGACCTGGAGGATGCCGTCGCCGAGGCGGTCAAACCTCACGCTCGTGAGCGTGCCGTCGATTGGCTGCGTTCGAATCCGGGTATGCCGGCGTGGGTGCGAGTAAACAACCGACCCGATCTTTTCTCGGTCGACATCGACGCGATCTCGCTGGTTTCGAGTCTGGGGGTCGTGATCCCTAAAGCCGACGTGGCCACCTGTACCGGGGTTTCGCTTCCCATGGTCGCTCTCATCGAGACTGCCGCCGGTGTCGTACAGGCGCGTGAGATCGCCAGCTTGCCCAATGTGGTGCGACTGGCTCTGGGTGAGGCAGACCTGGCCGCCGATCTCGGCATCGAGCCCTCGATTGATCAACGGGAGTTTGCCGCTATCCGCTCCGAGATCGTGGTGGCGTCGGCCGCAGCGAAGATCGCCGCGCCGGCCGGGCCCGTGTTCACCGACCTCGATGACGATGCCGGGCTGGCGGCATCGAGTGACCAACTCCGACGCCAAGGTTTCGGCGGACGATCAATCCTTCACCCAAAGCAGGTCGAAGCGGTGCACCACGCCTTTACCCCAACTCGCGAGCGTGTTGTGTGGGCGCGACGGGTGATCGACGCGTTTCGGTCTGCTGAGTCGGAGGGTCGTGGCGGGGTGATCGTCGACGGGGAATTCGTCGATGCTGCCGTAGTGCGACGCGCCGAGGCTGTGTTCGCCGCCGGCCATGATCAGGAGTAACGCTGCTCCTGTTCATCGATCTCGTCGATGCCGACCAGGTGCAGAAAGTCGTCATAGCTGGTCATCGTCGCGAGTCGGTCGGGATGAAGTCCCTGTTCGTGGAGATCGGTCAGACCTTCCTGCATCGCCTTTGTTGCGCTGAGCAAGGTCGTGATCGGTGCCAAGACCACAGAGAACCCCATCTCAGCGAGTTGATCCAGGGTGAACTCAGGTGGCCGAGCTTCAGAGGCGTTGAAGACCAGAGGTGTATCGCGAAAGGTCTCAGCGACAGCTTCAACCTCGGCAGGCGATTGCAGGGCTTCGACGAACAACATGTCGGCTCCGGCGTCGCGATAGCGGCGGGCCCGTTCGAGCGCGGCGCCGAGACCTTCTTCGGCGCGAGCATCGGTGCGCGCGATGATGACCATGTCGATACCCGCATCGTCACGGGTGTCGATGGCGGCGCGGAGTTTGCTCGCCATCTCGTCGGGTGAAACGACCGTCTTGCCGGCGAGGTGACCACACCGCTTGGGCATCTGTTGGTCTTCGAGATGCATTCCTGCCACGCCGGCCGCGATATAGGCCTCAACGGTGCGAACGACGTTGAGCGCATTGCCATAACCGGTGTCAGCATCGGCGAGCAGGGGGATCGACAACACCCGAGCGAGTCGACTTGCCGCATCGGCCATCTCGGTCATTGTCAGCAGGCCCACATCGGGCTTTCCCAATAAGGACCCGGCGACCGCAAACCCCGACATATGCGCAGCCTGGAATCCGGCCTGCTGGACCAGACGAGCCGAGACTCCGTCATAACAACCGGCGAGCACCGTTGGGTTCGGCGCGGCGATAAGCGCTCGAAGACGTATGGCTGTCATAGCAATGCTGCCGAAGCCTGCCAGGAGCGACCACCGACCAGGTCGGTGTTGCGCGAGATCTCGCGTTGCAATGCTCGGGTTGGATACAGCCGGGATTGGAGCATCAGATCGTCGGGGCTGGCGACGACTGCGTCAGGGGTATTGATCGTGCCGTTGTAGGGATGCAGCCGATCGGTCGACCAGAGCGAATCGCGGGGTGGATTGAGCACCATCGTGCCGCCGACACCCAACGAGGTGCAGGCGACCAGACACAAGCGGTTTTCTGCAGCCCGTTCGCGAAGTGCCAGGTCGGTGTGCCACGAACTCGTCGGGTGGTAAAGCACAACAGCGATATGGGCACCCTGGACAGCGGCCAGACGAACCACCTCCGGGTAGAGGTGGTCGTCACCAATGATGAGGGCGATGTCACCGAAAGGCGTTTCGCAAAGTGTGAGTTCGTCACCGAACTCGGTTGCATCGAATCGCTCCGAGTGATGAAGCTGCGCTTGCTCATGGCGTAGCCCGTCGGCGGTCCACAGTTGTCCAACGTGTCGTTGGTCAACCACAGCCGAAGTGGCCACCCACACCCCATCGGGGATCGACGCAGGTAGGGCTGTGCCCTCGGGCAACACGACGAGTTGAGCCTCAGCGGCCTCGCACGTTTGATGTCGCACACACCCAACTTCAACGCTTTCGGGCACGTCATGGCGCGGCACGGCGGAGTGCGGCTTTGCGAGCGGGCCGTAGATCTCGGGTCGACGATGGCCGAAACGGTCGTTTAATGGACGAACTTCAGCCAGGTCGATATCGGCCACGATCAGTTCTTCCTCGGTTCGGCTCGCCGACGCCAAGACCTCGCCATCGGGGGCGACGATTTGGCTTTCGCCGGCTCCCTGCAGCACATGGGGCGGGATACCGAGTGCTTGGCTGAACGCCTCGACCTGCTCGGTGGGGAGCAAAGGCCCGACCTTGTTGGCTGCGACCACGAACACGCCGTTCTCGACCGCTCGGACAGGAATATGGAGGGCGGCCTCATCGAGCGCGAACGAATTGAGACTGTTGAGCAGAAGGCGGGCGCCGCGAACCGCGAACGTCCGAGGTGTCTCGAAGGTGACGCCATCCATGCATGCGTAGATGCCAACCGGGCCGTAGCGGGTATCAGCCAGGGCGCTGCCCGATGTACCGCCGGTCAGGTAGGTGCGCTCGTTGCCCATCAGCGTTTGCTTGTCGGCGGTGGCGATGATCTCGCCTGCCGCATCGAAAAGGACATTGGTGATCGTCACCCGGTCATCGCGAGGGATGGTGACCGCAAGCGACACACCGATCTCGAGCGCTCTTGCATGCTGCGAGATCATCGACATCCAGTCCCCGTCGAGTTCAACCGCCACTCGTCGACAATGGTCGAGGCTCTCGTATACCGAGAGGTGATTGGCGAATTCGGGGAGAACGATCAGCCCTGCATCATTGGCCGCGGCCTCATCGATCAGCCGTAGACAGCTGGCAAGGTTTTCGGCGAGGTCTGTGGTGGCCGCAAACTGGCCGGCGGCCACCCGGATCTGATCGATCATGATGCAGCGGATCGTGCTCCGAGGCGGACCGAGAGCTCTCCTGTGGCCTCGGTGAGTATTCCCGCCGAATTGGCGACCTCGTGTTGGAATCGTTCGATTGGGCCGCAGATGCTGATGACGGCAACCGGCCGATGCTGCTGATCAAGTATTGGCGAGGCGACGGAACAAGCACCGGCCTGGCGTTCGCCCAGCGATACGGCGTAGCCCTGTTCGCGGATGCTTTCGAGTTCGGCGCGAAGTTCGCCTTCAGAAACGATGGTCGCATCGGTGAGTGCTTCGAGCCCCGACGCGGCGAAGTAACCATCGATCTCTTCGGGGCTGAGCCATGCGAGGAATGCTTTCGATGACGCGCCGGCATGCAGGGGGAACGAGGCGGCGAGCCGGACAGTCATCTTGACCTCTCTCGAGGGTGTGACCTGGTCGACGTACACTCGCATGTTCCCGTTGAGGACCGACAGCGTCGCGGTTTCGTTGGTCGTGGCGCTGAGGCGGTGCATCGCGTCGAGAGCCATTGAACGGACATCGAGATTATCGAGGTATGCAGCCGAGAGTTGGAGCACGCCGGGACCAAGCGAGTAGCGCCGAGTCGCCAAATCGGCGGCCACGAGGCCGTGCTCGCACAGCGATGTGACAATACGGTGGACTACGGCTTTGGAGATCTCGAGTTCTTTCGAGATCTCGGTAACCCCGACAGTGCCTTGTGTCGTCGCGAGGAGAAACAGCACTTCGGCCGCTCGTTCGATGGTCGCTACACTTCGGCCGCTTGTCGATGTTGGCACCGATGTTCCTCTCGATCGGAAAGGGTTGCCCCAATGTCCCCTGCGCGCCACACTACAGGCCATGTTCCACTGGGCGAAACAGCGTTCCGAGAGGGTCTGACGTGGCGCAAACCCGAACAGGTCCACTCACTGACCTGAGGGTCCTCGATGTCTCGACCGTGCTTGCCGGCCCGACCACTTGTCAAATCCTGGCCGACTACGGCGCCGACGTCATCAAGATCGAACATCCAACCCGAGCCGACTCATTGCGAGGCCATGGAGCCCAAGTCGATGGTGAGGGTTTGTGGTGGAAGGTCGTGGCGCGAAACAAGCGCTGTATCGGTCTCTATCTCGGTTCGCCCGACGGCGCCGAGATTTTTGAAAAGCTGGTGTCCACCGCCGACGTCGTTGTCGAGAATTTCCGACCGGGCACCCTCGAACGTTGGGGGCTCGGATATGGCCGCCTCGCCGAGATCAATCCGGGCATCGTGCTCTGTCGCATCACCGGGTTCGGACAATCTGGCCCCTATGCCGGTCGTCCCGCGTTCGGGACGCTTGTCGAAGCCATGAGCGGGTTCGCCCACATGACCGGCGAAGCCGATCGGCCACCAACCCTTCCTCCCTTTGGCCTCGCCGACTCAATCGCTGGTCTGACCGGAGTCTCGGCAGTCATGATGGCTCTCCACCACCGCGACCGCACAGGAGAGGGTCAACAGATCGATCTCAGCATCCTCGAACCCTTGGCCTCGGCATTGGGACCTCACATCATCACCCACGACCAAACCGGCCACGTGCAGTCGCGTTCGGGTAACCGGTCGAGCAACAACGCCCCCCGCAACACATACCTCACGTCCGACCAACACTGGGTTGCCGTGTCATCGAGCGCAGAATCCATTGCCCGACGAGCGATGGAGTTGGTCGGACGTGCCGACCTGACCACCGAGCCATGGTTTGACACCGGGGCAGGCCGAGCCGAACACGCCGACGAGATCGATGAAGCGATGAGTCAATGGATCGGCGAACTGGATCTCGAAACGGTCATCGCCGAGTTCGCTGCTGCTGAGGTGGCCTTGGCGCCGGTCTACGACGTCGCCCAATACGTGGCCGACCCCCAGGTCCAAGCCCGAGAAGCCGTGGTCAGAGTCGACGATCAACGATTGGGTACCGTCGCCATGCAGAACGTGCTGTTCAAGATGTCGCAGACCCCCGGTGCGATTCGCCATACCGGTCGCTCATTGGGGGCCGATACCAATGCGCTTCTTCATGAAGAGCTCGAAATCTCCCACGAGAAACTCAACGAACTACGTCAAGACGGAGTAATCGCATGAGCAATGTCGCGGCACTGCTGGAGCTACTGGACCACGCCACCATCCATGACCTGGGTCGCACCATGACCAACGGCATGGCCCAGTCACCAAACCATCCATCGTTTCGGCACTGCCTCGATCGACGCCATGGCGACCGGGTCCGCGAGGACGGTGGCTCAGCGGCCGCAGACTTGCTCACCACTGGTTGCCACGTCGGTACCCATGTCGACGCGCTCGCCCATGTCAGCCACGACGGCCTTCTTTTCGGGGGCGTATCGGCCGCCGAGGCGCAGGCCACCGGAAAGTTCGAGGTATTGGGTATCCACGAACTCCCACCATTTGTCGGACGAGGAGTTCTTCTCGACATTGCGACCATGTTGGGGGTCGACGTGTGCGAACCCGGCTACGAGATCACCGTGTCCGACCTCGAAGCGACCGTCGCCCGACAATCCACGCCGATCAGGCCCGGCGATGCAGTGCTGATCCGAAGCGGGTGGGGGAAACATTTCGCTGACGATGCGGCGTATCGCGGTGTGGGTACGGGGGTGCCCGGAGTGGGCGAAGCAGGGGCCCGATGGTTGGCTGAACACAAGATCGCACTGGCCGGTGCCGACACCATCGCGTTCGAATGTCTCCCCGCCGGCGCCGGACACGCGCTTCTGCCCGCGCATCGCGTGCTCTTGGTCGAGGCGGGAATCAACATCATCGAAGCGATGAACCTCGATGACGCGGCCGCGGCCGGCGCCCACGAAATCGTCTTCGTCTTGGCTCATCTCAACATTCATGGAGCCACCGGCGCGCCTGCCCGACCCCTCGCCATCGCATGACCGAGACGCCAATACTCACCCAGCTCGCCTCGCTGGCAACAGGTTCGATTCCCAGCGAGGTGATCGAAGGCATCCCTGCTCGGGTCATCGACATCGTGGGCATCGCGGTGCGGGCCAGCACGCTCGACACCAGTCGGTCGATCGTTGGTTTCTCGACCGATCAGGGAACGGCGCCACAATCGACCGCCATCGGTGCTTCGGCGAAAATGTCGACCGCCGAGGCCGCATTCGTCAACGGGGTGCTCGCTCATTCGCTCGACTACGACGACACCCATCTCCCCTCGATACTGCACCCCAGCGCGTCGGTGGTACCAGCCGCCTTGGCTGCCGCGGAGTGGGTTGGTGCTTCGGGCTCTGAGTTGCTCGAAGCGGTTACCGTCGGCCTGGAGATCGCGGTGCGTCTGGGGATGGGTGGCTATGACCCGGTGGGTCGACAGTCGGTGTATTTCGAACGCGGGCAACATGCCACCTCCATCTGTGGCGCCGTCGGCTCGGCTGCTGCAGTGGCCCGATTGCTCAGCGGCAGCGCCGAGGTCGCGCAAGACGCGATGGGCATCGCGTGTTCGATGGCGAGCGGCATCATCGAAGCCAACCGAGCGGGTGGCACCGTCAAGCGAATCCACTGTGGTTGGGCAGCACGGTCAGGGGTCACGGCCGCACAGTTGGCGGTACGCGGAATCACCGGTCCCCCCAGCGCCATTGAGGGGCGATTCGGCCTGTTCCAGGCGTTCCTTGGTGACCAAGGCAGGGTGTCTGCCACCCTCGACCGGCTTGGTGACAACTGGGAAGCAGCAGAAATCTTCTACAAGCCGTATCCGGCGAACCACTTCACCCACACCGGCATTGACGCCGCGATCGCTCTGCGCAAGCGGGGACTGGCAGTCGTTGACATCTCCACAGCGACCCTCGAGGTAGCCCCGCCCACGGTTCGCACCATCGGCGATCCCATCGCGGTGAAACGTCGACCCGAAACCGGCTACCAAGCGCAGTTCAGCGGGCCGTACACGGTCATCGCCGGTTTCCTCGGAGGTGGCGGACTAGGGGTTGGTCTTGCCGACTTCACCGATGCCCTAGCCACTGACCCTGATCGCCGCAGACTCATGGCGAAGGTCGACGTGGTGGCCGACGAGACGTTCCTCGACATCTATCCGTATCAATTTCCGGCCCGGCTCACCGTGGAGACAACCGATGGACACCGGCTGGTCGAGGAAGTTCTCACCAATCGTGGCGGCTCTCACCGGCCGCTCTCCACCGAAGAGTTGGCTGCGAAGTTCAACGACAACGTCGATGGGTTGCTGTCACCCGAAGCCGCCGATCAGTTGGCAACGTCACTTGCTGATCTTGCTTCGGCGGACTCGGTGTCTGGCGTGCTTTCGCCGCTCCACCTCATCTCCGCGCTCGACCAAGGGACATCTTCATGACCAGCCTCGATCCCGTCACCCTCGCCGTTCTTCAGGGGCGACTCGAGCAGTTGGTCGATGAGATGGACGCAACCCTGTTTCGTAGCGCCTTCAATCCGATCATCGCCGAAGCCCATGATGCGTCACATGGCATCTATGACCGCACAACCGGAGCAACCGTCGCCCAGGGGGCTTCGGGACTGCCCGTATTTGTCGGGTCAATGTCAGGCGCCGTGTCGCTCATCATCGATCGAACCGCAAAGGAGGGCGGGCCCCGTGAGGGCGATATCTGGATCTTCAATGATCCTTATCGCGGAGGCACCCACCTCAACGACATGAAGCTGGTGCAACCGTTCTTTCACGATGGTGAACTGTTCTGCTGGCTGGCATCGGTCGGGCATTACACCGATGTCGGAGGAGCAGTGCCCGGCAACTACAACCCATCGGCAATCGAGAGCGCCCAGGAAGGCGTCTTGATTCCCCCCATCCGATTGGTTGACGGTGGTGAACTACGAAGCGATATTGTCGATCTTGTTTGCGCGATCAGTCGCGTGCCCACCAACGCATATGGTGACTTGTTCGGGCAACTCAATGCGCTGAAGCTTGGGGTCAGTCGCTTGACCGATCTGCTCGACGAGTTTGGTGCCGCCACAGTATCAACGGGCTTCACCGAGCTCACCGCTCGCGCTGCGTCACTCATGCGAAGCAATATCGCGGCGCTGCCCGATGGCACCTATTCCATCGATGATTTCCTCGACAACGACGGGTCGGTCGACGAGCCGATTCAGGTTTCCCTCGACCTCACGATCGAGGGAGAGCGGCTAGTGCTCGATTTCACCCGTACCGCAGGCGCGGTGGCCGGTCCGGTGAATATCTCCAAGAGCACCGCAATCGCCGCCTGCTACGTGGGGTTGAAGCACATCTTTCGTGACGTGCCGGCGAATGCCGGTTGCCTCGAGCCGGTCGAGGTGCGAATTGCTGACGGTTCACTACTCGATGCGTCGTGGCCACGCCCGGTGGCTGGGTACACCGAGACGATTCTGCGGATCATGGATCTGATCTTCGGTGCTTTGGCCCAAGCCGACCCGGCAATTAGCAATGGCAGCTCCTACGGCACCATCAATGCTCTTTCCATCGCCGGCCACCGAGCCAACGGCGACCGGTGGGTCATGTTCACCTTCTACGGCGGGGGGCTGGGGGGCAGCCCGGTGAGCGATGGCTTGTCCCATGGCAATGCCCCGCTCTCGACCGCCACCATTCCCCCGATCGAGATTCTCGAGTCGGCCTACCCCGTGCGATACACGAAGTGGGCGTTGCGGCCCGATTCTGGTGGGTCCGGGAAACATCGCGGTGGACTCGGCGCCGACTACGAGATCGAATTGCTCGACGACAGCGCTGAGGTTTTTGCCTTCGGAGACCGAGGACGGTTCCCGCCACCCGGCGTGGCCGGTGGCGGTCCATCCGCGCTCAACCGGATCAGCTTCGAACTGGCCGGCGACGAACTCATCCCACCGCTGGCATCAAAGATCGTCGGGGTCGAACTGCACAAAGGGGACCGGGTTCGCATCGCTTCGCCCGGCGGCGGAGGTTATGGCGACCCAGCCGACCGCTCACTCGAAGCCATCGAACGCGACATTCGGTTGGGCTACACGACGGCAGAGGATTCAGAAACATGACGGCACAGCAGACCAGTCGCGTCGTGGGGATCGACGTTGGTGGCACGTTCACCGACGTGTTCATGATCGACGACCGCACCGGCGAGTTCACGGTTTCCAAGGTCCCGTCGACCAGGGGCGACGAAGAACTCGGCTTTCTGGCCGGTGTGCGGGCAGTCGTCGACTCATTCGACGAAATCAATGCTGTGATCCATGGGACAACGGTCGGCACAAACGCGTTGCTTGAACGCAAAGGAGCCGCCACTGGCATCATCACCACGGCGGGATTCGCAGACGTGCTCGAAATGCGCCGACGAGACCGTCCGAACACGTGGGGATTGTGGGGCGACTTCGTTCCGATCGTCGAGCGGGACATGCGACTCGAGGTGGCCGAACGAACCGGTGCCGACGGCACGATCGTGCAAGAGGTCGACCAGGCCGAGGTGACCGCTCAAGCTCAGGCGCTACTCGCGGCCGGAGCAGAAGCGTGCTGCATCGCGTTCATCAACTCGTATGCGAACGACCAAAACGAACGGCTGGCCTTCGAGGCGGTCAAGCTGGTGTGGCCCAATGACCACATCACCAGTTCGGCCGAACTGCTCCCGGAGGTCCGGGAGTTCGAACGAACGTCGACCGCAACGATCAATGCTTACCTGCAGCCGGTGGTCGGCGACTACATCGAACGGCTCGAACTTGCACTGACCGATGGTGGGTTCGCAGGACGGTTCTTCATCGTGCAGTCCAATGGCGGCGTCATGACATCGACGGCCGCCCGAGCGTTACCGGTTCGCACCGCGCTGAGCGGACCGGCGGCGGGCGTGATCGCCAGCGCTCATCTGGCAGCAGCGGCCGGATTCGAAAATGTCATCACCTGCGACATGGGAGGCACGAGCTTCGATGTCGCAGTCATCGCCAATGGCGAAGTGGTGTCGGGCACCCAGACGAGCGTCGACTACGGCCTTGTCATCCGGACGCCGATGATCGAGATCTCGACCATCGGTGCCGGTGGCGGTTCATTGGCCTGGGTCGATGCCGGCGGCATCTTGCGAATCGGTCCTGAATCTGCCGGGTCGGTGCCAGGGCCCGCCTGCTATGGGCGCGGCAACGACCGCCCGACTGTCACCGATGCTCATTTGGTGTTGGGCCGCCTCAATGGTGAACGCCCGATCGGTGGCCTCGACCAACTCGACATCGAGGCGGCCCGTGATGCGGTGCGTCGAGAGGTGGCCGAACCGCTGGCCCTGTCGATCGAGGACGCTGCCGAGGCGATCCTTCGTATCGCCACGAGCCGAATGGCCGGCGCGTTGCGTCTGGTGTCGATCGAACGTGGCCATGACCCGGGAGAGTTCATCGCCATGCCCTTCGGTGGGGCCGGGGCATTGCACAGCTGCGGCCTTCTGGCCGACGTTGGCTTGTCGGCCGCACTCGTGCCTCGGTATCCGGGTGTGACCAGCGCTCTCGGGTGCACGGTTGCCGATGCTCGACACGATGTGGTCCAAACGCTCAATCTCGCGGTCGCTGACCTCCTCGACCAGGCGGCGGTTGCAACATTGACCGAACGCCTCAGGCGAAATGAAACTGCCGTTCGCAGCTTTCTCGACGACTCCGGAATGGTGCTCGACGAGGTCAATGTCTCGGTTGTGCTCGACATGTCCTACGTGGGCCAGACCCACACCGTTTCGGTGCCGGTTGGGGATCTTGACACCTTGGGCCATGCCGATGTGCTGGGAGCATTCGAGAAAAAGTACGAAGAAACGTACGGCCGGGTACTCGAGTCGATTGCAGTGCGCGTGCTCTCGGCTCGCACGACGGTGGTGGGCACCCGGCCCAAGATCGACCCGGTGGCGCTGGCCCCGCGTCCCGACGCAACGACTCCTCCGGCCGGCGAACGGAACGTGTTCTTCGATGGCATGTGGTGCCTGACTGCGATCTGGCCGCGCCTAGAACTCCCGTCCGGCTGGCGCTGTGAGGGGCCGGCGATCCTCGAGCAACCCGACGCAACCATCGTGATCGAACCCGGCTTCACCGCCGAAGTCGATGGGCTGGGAAACGTGATCATCACCAGTGCGGTCGCCACATGAGCGGCCTTGCCCACCTCGACCAGGCATCGACCGCGCTCCTCCTGGTCGATCTGCAAAACGACTTCATTCATCCCGATGGCGCCTACGCCAGAGGTGGCGTGACCTCGGCAACGATCGAAGCGCTGCCCAACCGGCTTGGCGCGGTCATCGACGCGGCGCGATCTCGTTCGATACCAACCATTGCGACCCTGTTCACGCTGGTGCCAGGCCCCGACGGACCATTGATTTCCGAACCACTGGCGCGTCTGCGGCCGTTTCTCACCGATGGTGACTTCGCCCCGGGAAGCTGGGGGCAGTCGTCGATCGATGCGGTTGGCCCCATCGACATCACCGTCGAGAAGGTTGCCTACTCCGCCTTCCATGCGAGCCGCCTCGAGTTCGTCCTCGATCGGTTGGCTGTCACCACATTGCTGGTTGCAGGAATCGTCACGAACGGCGGGGTGGCATCAACGGTTCGGGCCGCCCATGTGCTCGATCTCCACACGGTGGTGTTGTCTGACGGGTGTGCGGCCTTCGGCGCTGAGCCTCATGACGCGGCGATCGCATCGCTTGCGACTGTCAGCGAGGTGGCGACGTGTTCAGACGTTCTGGGCTGGCTACAAGGCCTCAGCTAGAAGGCGATTTGGTCAGAGTTCACCCGGATGCACTGGTGATTGCAGCCCATACTTTTTGTGGAGTCATCGGCATGTCGATGTGTGTCACCCCGAGATGCCGAATCGCATCGATGACAGCGTTTTGCACCGCAGGGGTCGAACCAACGGTTCCAGATTCGCCGATGCCTTTCGCTCCCAGGGGGTTATTGGGCGAAGGGGTTTCATAGTGCGTGGTCTCGAATGACGGCACTTCGCGCGCTGAAAGGACCGGGTAGTCGATGAAGTTCGATGTCAAGAGATTCCCGTCTTCGTCGTAGACGACCTCTTCGTACAGGGCTTGTGCTACCCCAGTGGCGAGACCGCCATGCACCTGCCCCTCGGCGAGCATTGGACTGATTATGGTGCCAGCATCGTCGGCAGCGATCAGGCGCAAAAGTTCGACGGACCCGGTTGCCGCATCTACCTCAACCACGGCGATGTTGGAGCCCGATGGAAAGGTCGGGGATTCCTGGGCGAACTCGCCCACCGTGGTGAGCGGCACCTCGGTCGCAGCGGCTATTGCTGGCCAGTCGATCGAGATGGCGGGTGTGCCGACAACGGCAAACGTGCCGGCTTGTTGGTTGAACACGAGATCGTCCACCGCTGCTTCCAACACCTGAGCGGCGACCGGTTTGGCTGCTTCGATCATCCGCTCGGAAGCATCGACCATCGTCGGTCCAAGAACCTGGGTCGTACGAGACCCGGCGGTCAGGTTGCTGTGGGGAATTATGTCGGTGTCACCTGACCGGAGTGTGATTTGCTCGATGCCCACCCCTAGGCCGTCGGCGGCGATCATGGCCATTGTGGTATCGGTGCCCTGGCCCATCGCCGTTGCACCGAAATCGACCCTGAATGACCCGTCGTCGAGCAGCGAGATCGCGCCGTGCTCGGTCTGGGGGCCCGGTGCTGCGGCGGTGATTTCGACAAACGATGCCACACCGATGCCCAACAGTTTCTTACTCCCTGATTCTCGACGTGCTGCTTGGTCGGAGCGCAACTGTTCGTAACCGGCGATTTCACAAGCGAGTCGGAGCCCTTCGGCGAATCGACCGGAGTCATAGACCGAACCCGTCATGGTCGTGAAGGGGAAATTGTCCGGCTTGATGAAGTTGCGTCGACGCACCTCAACCGGGTCGATGCCCGCCTCGGCGGCAAACACGTCGACAGCCCGTTCGAGCGTGGCGATCGCTTCGGGGCGGCCTGCCCCGCGAAAGGCCCCAATGGTGGATGTGTTGGTGACGACTGCCTCGAACGTATAGGCGACGTGGTCGATGTCGTAGCAACCCTGGGCCACTGTCCCGGTGAGGAAGGGAAGAAACCCGGCCCCGGTAGGGGTGTACCCGGCATCGGTGAGGTTGTGGAGGTGATAGTGCGTGATCCGGCCATCGGCGCGACCACCCATGGTGATCGTGTGGTACTGGGCGCGGCCGTGGCACATCGCTTGCAGGTTTTCGGTGCGCGACTCGACCCACAAAACCGGGCGCTGCACGATTCGAGACAGACACCCAAGAGCGCACTCTTCTAAGCTCGGTTCGGCTTTGGCGCCGAACCCGCCACCAATATCAGGGACGATCACGCGCACAGACTCATCGGCCAAGCCGGCCACAGCCGCCAGCTGCGAACGGGCTGCATGAGGTCCTTGCGTCGACGACCAACAGGTGAGCGTGTCATCGGCGTGCCAGTGAGCAGCAGCAACCCTGGGTTCGATGGGCGCAGCGTTCATCCGAGAATTGGAGATTTCCATCGTGAGGACGATGTCGCAGTCTGAGAAGTCGGGAATCGGCACCTCAGGCAGCGGCAGTGGGGGCAAGGCGTTCGATCCGAGTTCGTCGTACAAGGCCGTCGGGTGGGCGCTGGCGCGGCGCGGATCAATCACCGCATCGAGAGGTTCGTAGTCGACGACGACCATCTCAGCGGCATCGATCGCCTGGCTGAGAGTATCTGCCACGATGGCCGCGATGGGTTGTCCGACGAACCGCACTCGGTCTGTTGCGAGTAGGTGGCGCTGCAAGAAATCTGGCCGCGGGATAGGCGGAAACCCCGGGGTTGGATTCGCCCCGAGCGATTCGGCGTCGACAGCGGCGAGTACCCCAGGCATGTTCCTCGCCTGATTGAGTTCGACAGCCAGAAGATTTGCATGGGCCATGGTGGAACGCACGAACACCACGGCTGCGGCATCGGTCGGCGCAACGTTGGGTACAAATCGGCCTTGGCCGACAAGAAATCGTGCGTCTTCGACGCGTTGTACACGATTACCGAGAATGCTCATGGAGTGGGGAACCCGCCTGCTTTGGCGACCAGACCAGGGGTTGAATGTTGGAGTTCGTGTTCCAGCCAGGTCGTGGATTGGATGAGGAGATCGAGGTCCAAGCCGGTGTCCAAACCCATCTCGTGTAACAGGTAGACGACGTCTTCAGTGGGCACGTTGCCGGTTGCGCGTGGAGCGAACGGGCATCCACCGACACCACCGAGGCTCGAATCGAAGATACGTATCCCGGCGTCGATCGCTGCCACGATGTTGGCTAAGGCTGTATTGCGGGTGTTGTGAAAGTGCCCGCGCAGTGGGATTGCCTCGACCGCATGGGAAACGCCCTCGATGAGGGATGCGACCTTGCTGGGAACTGCCACCCCAATGGTGTCGGCAAGCCCGATCTCGTCGGGTTTGGTCGCGGCGAGTTGTCGGGCAATGTCGACGACGAGCGCAGGGTCGACACGGCCTTCGAAGGGGCAACCGAAGGACGCGGCGATTGTTACCGAGGTCTTCTTGCCGGCCGCTCGGGCGGCGTCACCCACCGCGGCCCACCGCTCGATCGACTCGGCGATCGATGCGTTCTGGTTTCGCTGCGAAAAGGTTTCGGAGGCGACGACGACACCGGTGACCTCATCAACCTCGGCGGCGATCGCCCGCTCGACACCACGCGGATTGAAGGCGAGCGCGCTATAGCTAACCCCATCGATTCGGGGAACCATGGCCATGACGGCATCACCGTCGGCCATCTTTGGCACCGCCTTCGGACTGACGAAGCTGGCGGCTTCAATGCGAGTGTGGCCTGTAGCGATCAGCCGTTCGATGAGCCGAACCTTCTGGTCGGTAGTGAGGTCGGCCGGATCGGCCTGAAGACCATCGCGCGGAGAGACTTCGACGATCTGGATATGTTTCGTCATCGGAGCCGAGCATAGTGTTGGGTATGCCTGGAGCCCTGAGTGACGTTCGCGTAATCGAGATGGGCACCCTGCTCGCTGGTCCCTTCTGTGGTCAACAACTCGCAGACCATGGTGCTGAAGTGATCAAGATCGAGCCACCGGGTAAGGGTGATCCCATGCGCGATTGGGGTCAAGAGATCGCCGAAGGTCGTTCGCTTTGGTGGCCGGTTGTCGCCCGGGGCAAGAAGTCGGTCACGGTGAACTTACGCGAGGAAGCGGGTCAGGAACTCGTCCGCAAGCTCGTCAAAGAAGCCGATGTTCTCATTGAGAACTTTCGGCCCGGAACTCTCGAGCGGTGGGGGCTGAGTCCCGAAACACTGCACGCCATCAACCCGCGACTGATCATTACCCGCGTGAGTGGCTGGGGTCAGTTCGGACCCAATTCGGGTCAGCCCGGGTTTGGCGCAATCGGCGAAGCGGTCGGCGGTATTCGCTATACGACCGGGGACCCCGACCGTGTGCCGAGCCGAACCAGTATTAGCATCGGCGACACCCTCACCGCCTTGTTCGCCACGATCGGCACGCTCAGTGCCCTGCATGCTCGTGAGCGCACCGGTTCCGGGCAGGTGATCGATGCGGCCCTGTACGAGTCAGTGCTGGCCGTCATGGAGTCATTGCTCACCGAGTACCACGTCGCCGGGTTCATCCGTGAACGAACCGGTTCGTTGATTCCGAATATCGCGCCGGCAAACATTTATCCAACGGTGGGCGGCGGGATGCACTTGATCTCGGGAAATCAGGACACCGTCTGGCGTCGACTGGCCGAGGCAATGGGCCGTCCCGAACTTGCCACCGATGTGAGGTACGCGACCCATCTCGCCCGCGGCGAAAACCAGGCCGAACTTGATGGACTCATCGCCGAATGGACGATCGACTACACAAGCGATGAACTGCATGCACTGCTGGAAGAACACGGCGTACCCAACAGTCAGATGTATCGAGCTCCCGAAATGTTGGCCGACGAGCACTTCGCAGCTCGTGATTCCATCAAGTGGATCGACAGCCATGATTTTGGGGCGATCCCAATGCAGAACGTCGTGCCGAAGTTGTCCGACACGCCCGGCGAGGTTCGCTGGTCCGGGCCAACCCTCGGTCAGCACAATCTTGAAGTGTTGCGCGACATCCTTCACCTCGAAGACGATGCGATCGCGCAGTTGGTCGCTGAGGGAATCGTCGAGGGACCTGTCAAAGATGGCGCCGAGGGAGACGAGTACGCATGAACCCTCCGTCTCGAGAGCCGACGAGTGACTCAGACCTCGACATCGACTACAAAGCGGCTGGTTTTTCGAAACGGCTCGGGTTCGGCTATCGCCCCGCTCTGATCATCATCGACTTTTGCCATGCGTACCTTGATATCGACTCGCCTCTTTACGCCGGCGTTGAGGATGCCCGCGCATCATCAGAGCAACTTCTGAAGGCATCGCGGGCAGCCGGGATCCCGGTCGTTCACACGCGGGTCGAGTTTCAGCCAGACGGTGCCAATGGTGGGGTCTTCTTTCGTAAAGTCGACGCGCTGAAGTGTTTCATCGAGGGAAACCCGCTCGCTGAACCCGGCCCCGGACTCGAGCCATGGTCCGGTGAGGTCATTGTCACCAAACAATACGCATCGGCATTTTTTGGCACATCGCTGGCGTCGACGCTGACGACGCTCGGGGTGGACACCTTGATCCATGCAGGAGTCTCCACCAGCGGCTGTGTACGGGCCACTGCCCTCGATGCTTGCCAGCACGGGTTTGTTCCGATCGTGGTTCGCGAGGCGGTTGGCGACCGCGACCAGAGAGTTCACGATGCCAACCTGTTCGACCTCGATGCAAAGTATGCCGACGTGGTTTCACAAGACGAGACCCTCAAGTACCTCCACGGGTTGGGCTGATCATCGCGGCCCTCGCTCAGCTTTGCCTCGCGGTTTTCGGGGAGCCCGCTTCGGAGCCGTATACGGGTGCCCCCTCCTCCGGTGTAGTGTTCGCCTGAGCGGAACAGCGTTCCTTGGAGGTTCCTCGTGCCTGATGTTGTTGGATACCGAGCAAAGATCGGCGTGGTTGTGCCGTCGACCAACACGGTCGTCGAACACGACCTCAACCAGGTGCGGCCACCCGGCGTCACCTTTCACAGCGGGCGGTTCTTCGTCGAAGCCGCCGACCTGAGCACCGACGAGAAGTTTCTCCACTTCCTCGGCTTGATTCGCGAGACCATCCCCACTGCACTCCGAGACCTTATGACCTGCAAACCCGACTACATCTTGATGGGGATGTCGGCGGAGACATTCTGGGGAGGGAAGGAAGGAAACGCGGCATTCGAGGCTGGCGTGCGTGCCCAGATCGGCGATCTTGGGATCACTTCGGGAGCGGATGCCTGCAACGCGGCGCTCGAACGTCTCGGCATCTCCAACATCGCGTGTATAACCCCATACCAGCCGGTGGGTGATGCGCAGGTTGACGGCTATTTCTCTGAGTGTGGCTACGACGTGAAACGAGTTCACGGGTTGAAGTGCGAGACGGCCACCTCGATCGCTGACGTCGAGCCCGACACCCTCTTGGAGGAGTTGAAGCGTCTTGATGGTCCCGACGTCGATGCCATCATCCAGTGTGGAACCAATCTGTCGATGGTGGAGGTCGCTGACAAGGCCGAGCAGATGCTCGGCAAACCCGTATTGGCCATCAACGCAATCTGTCTGTGGCACGCCTTGCGGGCCCTTGATATCGACGACCAATTCTCGGGCCACGGCATGATGCTTCGCGAGTTCTGAAATGCCCGCAGGTGTCTCGACGACTATCGCGCCACATGTCGTTGTGGCTGGCGCCGGTCCAGTCGGTTGTGTGGCGGCCGCGGTGCTTGCCAAGAATAATGTTCGGGTCACCTTGCTTGAGGCAGCCCCATCGCTCCCTGTCGAGTTGCGGGCGTCAACGTTTCACCCAGCTACCCTCGAGTTGCTTCGACCGTACGGCATCGTCGACAAGATGGTCTCCCGTGGCCTCATCGCTCGACACTTCGCCTATCGAGATCGCCGTAGCGGTGTCGTAGCCCGATTCGATCTCGGCGAATTGGGCGACATCACGAACTACCCGTTTCGTCTTCAGTGCGAACAGTTCAAGTTGTGCCAGATCCTTCTCGAACAGTTTGCGTCGAACCCGCTGATCGATGTTCGCTTCAGTTCGGCCATTGGGGCTGTTGAACCGCGATCTGAGGGTGCTGCCGCAGTATTGACCAGCGGCGAAACCATTGAGGCTGACGCGGTGATTGGGGCGGATGGTGCTTCGAGCGCTGTGCGGAAGTCGCTCGGTTGCCGCTTCGATGGCATGACCTACGCCGACCGATATCTGGTGGTCTCGACGCCTTATGAGTTGTCCGACCATCTGGCGGATCTCTCCTACGTCAACTATGTGTCCGATCCCGATGAGTGGATGGTGCTCCTGCGGACCGTTGATCTTTGGCGGGCCCTCTTCCCTGTGTTCGATGGGGAGACTGATGAGCAGGCGCTCAGCGACGAAAGTGCCGAACGACGATTCCAGGGAGTAGTCGCCAAGCCGACTGCATACGAGGTGGCCCATCGCACGATCTATCGCGTGCACCAGCGCGTAGCCGATCAATTTCGTGTGGGGCGAGTAGTGCTGGTGGGCGATGCCGCGCACATCAACAATCCGCTCGGCGGCATGGGAATGAATGGCGGAGTGCACGATGCCGTGTTGCTCGCCGGTGGGCTGGCGGGACTTTTGCACGGAACGGTTTCCGATGAGCGGTTCAGCGAGTACGCAGAGCTTCGCCGCCGACTGGCCCTCGACTTCGTTCAGAAGCACACGCACGCGAACGCGGTCACGCTCACGGCGTCAGACCCCGCTGTTCGTAAAGAGGCGCTCGAGCAGATGACGGAGCGGGCTGCGACTGCCGGTACCGCGCACGACTACATGCTCCAAGCCTCGATGATCAAAGCGGTGTGGGCGATGGAAACGGAACTCCGCGACATCGGCGCCTACCCGTTTGATTGATCGGCGACGTCAGCCGTGTGGGCGGAGCACCAGGATCCTTGGTCTCGTCGGTCAAGAACGGCCCCGTAGGTCAATTTGAAACCTGGTACACAACAAGCCAGGTCAGGCTGCAAGCATTCGCTGTTTCGTTGACCGGAACGCTGTTTCGTTCTAGTGTCGTCGCTGACCGGGTGTGGACTCGGATACCGCGTGGCGCGGTCACCAGTTGGAGGATCTCTCAGACATGACCCGCAGACTGCTCGTACTCCCAGCGGTATTCATCGCTCTCTTGAGCCTGACGTCTGCTCCGGCATTCGCCGATCATGGCGTTGCGCACAACGGCGAAACCGCCGATCTGTCCAAGACCGAAGATCTCGTCCAAGACGACGTGGTCACCGTCAGCGGCCACGGGTATGCACCGGGGTCGACACTCACTGTGGTGCAGTGCTACATCTTCCCGGCCACTGGCCCCGCTGACTGTGAACTCAGCAACTACGGCCAGTTCGTCGTAGAGGTCGGCGATGACGGCTCGGCCACCGTCGACTATGTCGTGAATGTGGTCGATGGCCGCTGCGATTCGACCACCCCGTGCTTCATTGTGATTAGTGACGGAATCGGTGCATCAGCCAACGCCATCGGCACCGAGGTGACCTTCGCGGCAACTGAACCAGCGACCACCACAACGGCGGCGCCGGCCACCACAACGGCGGCGCCGACGACAACCGCTGCACCTGTAGAGACCGACACTGCCACCGATGATGAAAGTGATTCGGCCGCTGCGGCTGACAGCGACGACGCCGAGACTGATGATGGCGGTGACGGCATACCCGGCTGGGTACTACCGCTTGCGCTCGCTGCCGTCGTCGTGGGGGCGGCTGTTGCGATCAGGCAGAAGAAATAGGTTCCCCGGACACCGAGTTCGTCGTCGACTCGTGATGATGTCGGTGGCGCTGGCCGCAATCTCGTGCGCCGACGACAGCAAGATCGTAGACCCGTGGGATATGCAGTTTGGCTCGCCCCAAGCCGATAGCTCGTTCGGTGTCGCAGCCGCGCCCGGCGGTGATGTCGTTGTGGCGTTGGCTACCGAAGGTTCGATCGTTCAACCAAATGCCGGCGGTCGCGATGTTGTACTCGCCCGGTACACCAGCGAAGGGTCGGCCCTCTGGCTGACTCAGTTTGGCGGCGAGAGTAGCGACTCCCCGCTCGGTGTCTCGATGTCGTCTGACGGGTTCATCTATGTCGGCGGTTTCACCGACGGCTCGTTCGCCGCTGAAAGTGCCGGCTCAGCAGACGTCTGGCTTGCAAAGTTCGATGGTGATGGCACCGAGGTCTGGCGTCGGCAATTCGGTGGTGAGGGCTGGGATCGAGGCTTCGATGTCACTGCGTTCGATGGTGGTGCGTACATCACCGGCTATACGGCGAGCGTTCTCGATCCCGCGACCAATCGCGACGGCTTCGATGGCTTCGCCGCTCGTTTTGATGCCGATGGCAATCTGGAATGGATAAGCCAGGTCGGCACCGATGCTGCCGATTGGGGGCAGGGCTCAAGCCTGGCTCCTGACGGAGGCCTGTACTTTACCGGTTACACCGAAGGTGTCTTGGGCGACGCCCACGCAGGCCGAAAGGACGCCTTCGTCGTTCGCATGAGTCCATCCGGCGACATCATCTGGACCCGCCAATTCGGCACGCCAGAACTCGACTGGCCACAAGGGGTCGGTACGACCGCCGACGGTGGCGTGCTACTCGCCGGATCGACTGAGGGCAGCCTCGGGGGTCCGAACGCAGGGTTGCGTGATGCCTTCATCGCATCGTTCGATACTGATGGCAACCAGCGGTTCATCACCCAGTTCGGCACCACTGAAACCGACTCGGTCTTCGAGGTGCGGGCGGTCGACGGTTGGATTGTGGCCACCGGAAGCACCGAAGGTGATCTCGGCGGTGCATCCGGTGAACGCGACGGTGTCCTCGTTTGGCTTGACACCGATGGCGCCGTGGTCGCGTTTGATCAGGTGGGTTCGTCGGGGATAGACGATCTCACCGGCCTCGCCGTTTCCGTGAACGACAACGTGTTCTACAGCGGTGGAACCTCCGCCGATCTCTTTACCACCAACGAGGGCGACTCGGATGTCGTGCTGGGTAGTGCCACGAGACCAGCCGATGGATGAAGACACGTTGGGCGAACAGGTGGTGGGGGAACGTGGCCGGATAGCCGTGATCGCTCCCTCGACCAATACGGTCGTCGAACACGATCTGGCCATGATTCGACCCAAGGGCATCACGTTTCACACCGGTCGGATGTATATCGAGAACCCGAGCCTCGATAGTGATGAAGCGTTCGAAAGACTGCTGCACGAAATTCGGCAATCAATCACCATCGCCATCCGCGACGTCATCACCTGCGAACCCACGTATCTCATGATGGGGATGAGCGCCGAAACCTTCTGGGGCGGCGTGGCCGGCAATATCGCGTTTGAGGACCGGGTTCGGCGACAAAGCAACGGACTCGATGTCTCCACCGGCGCCAGCGCTTGCCGCGACGCGCTCCGAGCGTTGGGAGCCGAGCGAATCTCCGTGTTCAGCCCCTACCAACCGGTCGCCGATCAGCAAGTATCCACCTTCTTCACCGAAGCCGGATTCGAAGTGGTGGCAGTGACCGGCTTGCGATGTTCGTCGGCCACCGCAATCGCCAAGGTCACCCCCGCGATGCTGACACCGGTCATCGAGTCGCTGGATGGCCCCGACGTCGACGCCATCGTTCAGGTCGGCACAAACCTTTCCTTTGTCCAGCAGGCGGCGCAGCTCGAACATGAGCTCGGCAAGCCAGTCCTGTCGATCAATGTCGCTACGCTCTGGCACACCCTTCGCGCGACTGGAATCGACGATCGAATCAGCGGCTTCGGGAGGATCCTTGCCGAACACTGACTCTTACAACTCTCCTCGCGGTGGGTTACTCATCGAGGACTTGACCGACGCCGAACTCGTGCGGGCCCACCGAGTCGATTCGGTACTTCCGGCGCTGGCTGCTCGCGCCGTCGAAGCAGACCGATCCGGTGAGTTTCCGATTGAACATGTCCGGACGATCTCCGAGGCGGGGCTACTCGGCCTGACCGTACCGATTGAGTACGGGGGACTTGGAGGAGGACTACGCGATCTGGCGGCCGCTACCTTCGCGATGGCGACTGAGTGCGCATCCACATCGCTTGCCTACTTTTTCCAGTGCAGCGGTTCGTCGCGTGGTCTTTTGCCTCTCGCCGCGATCGACGCCGGCCTCTTTCCCGACGATGAGATCCCGATAGTTCGGGCTTTCGGCGAGAAGGTGCTTCACCGGATGGGCGACGAAGGCCGCTGGATTGCCAACTTTGCCAGCGAATCGGTGCGTACCAAAGGGGCCGCGGTGACCATCGCTACCGAGGCATCACGTGCCGACGGCGGTTGGGTGATTAATGGGGTGAAATCCTTCGGCTGTGCCACCGGAATCGCTGATGATTATCTCGTCACCGCCAAACTCGACACCGGGGACACGGCCGCCGATCTCGCCGTCTTTCTCATCCCTCGCTCTACCCCCGGTGTTGCTGAACGCACCAAATGGGATGCGGTCGGAATGCGGGCCACCGCCACCCACGGAATCATCCTTGAAAATGTCTTTGTTCCGGACGAGGATTCGCTGACCGTGCCCGGTGCTTTTGTGAACATGACCCTTGTCAGCCGTGGAAGTTTCGTCGGCAACCAAGTGGCGCTTTCTTCGGTGTACGTCGGCGCTGCTCAAGCGATCTACGACTTCGCCATGAACTATCTCACCAGCACGAAATACGCGAACTCTGACGACCCCATCGGGAGCAGCGACCTTCACCGACAACTCATCGGAAAGATGCGCAGCCACCTCGACACGGCCTTCTTGTGGGCTCGGCGCCAGATCGAGTTGGAGACCGCCGATCCCGAAATTCTCGCCAAAGGCGACGTCATTGCGAACTGGCGCATCGCCAAAGGTGAGATCGCAGACAATTGTTTCCAGGTTGCCGTCCACGCCTTGAAGGCGTGCGGCACGTCGAACACCGGAATGGGCGGGTCCATCTCTCGCGGGTTCCGCGACCTTTCGATGGCCTTGGTGCAGGGATTCCCGGCGGAACGGGGCCGACTCGAAGCTGCCTCGTACCTGGTTTCGGGGTCCGAGGGCGCCCAGTTTGGAACGTTGAAGTCATGAATAGGCTTATTGGTCGATCATGGTTCGGTCCGGGTCTCGGGGCGATTCTGTATCTCGTGGGCTTCAACGAGGTGCTGCTGCATGAGATCGGTACGGGCTGGCTCAGACTTGACCGCATCGCCCAAACCGTCGCCGTGTTGGCGGTGTTGGGTTTGATGGCGTACTTCACGAACGACTATCTCAACGAACGCCGGTCGGCATATCGAACCGCGGTGCGGGCCGCTGCGGTGAACGACGGCACGGCGACACATTCGACGGTACCTTTGAAGAACCGTTTGAAGGCACAGCGGACACATGAGTGAGGACCCAATGCCGACCATCATGAAACGACGTGGAAGCTGCCTGTTGATGCTGGCGTTGCTTGCGGTTGGATGCTCACAGCCGGTGAGCGATTCCGAAGACGGGGCACCCGATTCGACCGAAGCTGCAGAACCTGCAGACTCATCGAGTGGCTTCGACGATGACGAAATCGATGGTCCAGCGGTGATGGCACCGGCCGGGCCAGAAACGCCGGGTGTTACCGATGACACGATCACGGTGTCGTTCATCATCACCGACACCTCCGCGGTGGCCGCAGCCTTTGGTTGGGAGGTGCCGACCGAAGGTGACCGCGAAGCCCAGGTAGCGGCGCTGGTCGATGACATCAACACCCGCGGCGGCATCGCCGGGCGAACCATCGATGCCAAGGTGCATGTCTTCAATGCCATGACCGATGGACCGGTGGCCGAAGAGGCGCTTTGCAACGCGATCACCCAGGACGACCAGGCATTTGCCGTGGTGATGACCGGACAGTTCCAGGAAAATGCCCGCCCGTGTTACGCCAACGCTAAAACCCTCATGCTCGACGCCACGCTGTACCCCGTCGACGATGTCGGATTCGAAGAACTCGCACCCTATCTCTGGTCGCCCTTCCTGCCGTCCTACGACAATCTCACCGCGGGTATGGCCAGCAGTCTCATTGATAGTGGATGGTTCGCCAGCGGCACTGTGGGTGTCATCTCCATTGACTCCGGCCTGAGCCAACGCGCCTATGCGCAGGAGTTCGCGCCGGTACTCGATGCTGCGGGAGTCGAGGTCGCTTCATTCAATAGCATCGACCCCACCGACGGGAGAGCATTCGAGAACGACTTGCTCCAGGCGATCGTGAACTTCAAAGAAGCCAACGTCGATCGGGTTGTGGCCATCGGCGGGTCGCGGCTCATCTCGTGGTTTATCAACACCGCTATCACTCAGAATTTTGAGCCGCAATACGCGGTCTCGAGCTATGACTCACCCGACTTCAACATCTTCAACTATGGGCCTCAAATGGTCGGCGCCACAGGAATCAGCGTCCTCCCTGGAGCCGATGTTGCCGACGATCAGTGGCCGTTCCCCGCCAATGATGCTGAGGCTGCGTGCCTCGATGTTTTCTCTGACGCAGGGCTTGCCACCGACGACCGAGCGATGGTTCGAACTGGCTTGATGTTCTGTGATGCAGTGCAACTCCTCGCAGCTGCCGGCGACGGTGCCGCTGAGGTAAGCGCCGAAGGATTCGGCGACGCCATGTGGGCGCTCGGCGCCGGCTTCGAAGCAGCGTCGGTCTACAGCGTTCAGTTCGTGCCGGGTCAATACGCAGGCGGCGGCTCGTTCATGCCGTTTGCGTTCGATGCAGGATGTGAATGCATGGTCGTCGGTGGATCACCTATCGACTTCGATGGTTGAGCGACAGGCTCAGTCTCGGTTGCCCCGAGCGCTCCGGGGTTTGGCGCTGCAAGCGGCGGCGATCACGGCGCCGCTCATCGTGTTGTTGTTTTGGCGGGTCGAGGTGGCGGCACGGCTCGACCTTTTGGGGGCTCTGGTCAGTGAGACGCTGTTGTTCGGCTGCGTGGCCGTCGGTGTCGCTTGGGTGACTGTCCACGCCCGCAGCACGATGCCGGCCGGACTCCTGCTGTTTGTGGGTGGGATCGTGGCTGCCGTCGGGCTGGCCTTGATGGCCTGGACGATTCAGCTCAACCTGTTCGTCGTCGGCGGCGTGCTGTACGTCCTTGGCGCGGCACCGTCGCTCGTGCTTCACAGGCCGCTTCTCGCTATGGCGGCGTCTCCGGGAAATCGGCTGCGCACGATGTCGCTGTATTGGGTTGGTGTTTCTGTTGGGGCCGCCTGGCCACTGGGTCTTCGCATCCTCACCGATGTGGGCTACGACACTGTGCTCTGGATTTCGTTTGGAGGGTGTCTCGCCGCTGCTGTGCTGATCGGGCCACACACGCTTTTCCATGACGACGATGTCGAGACCGAACCGGCGGCCGGGGTGCTCGACGCCCCCTGGCCCCGCCGGTCGTACGGGGCAGCGTTCGGGATAGGACTGGTCGTGTTCGGCGGCGCCCAACCTGCCTGGAACATCCTGGTTGACGAATGGGAACGAAGCCCTCGCCAGGTGGCTGCAGTCTTGGGGGTCGGCGCTGTGGCCAGCGCTGCGATCAACGGGTTCGGCCCGTGGTACCACCGCCTCGGTCGACTGACCGGCAGCCGTCGAGCCGACGCAATTGGCCTACAACTGCTCATTGCCGGGGTCTTGGTATTCGTCGGGTCGCTCTCGATCACTTACATCGGGCTCGTGGTGTGTTGGATGGTTGCCGGTGGAGCCCTTGGTCTCGCTGCGGCTGCTCTCGATTCTGCAGTCTTTCCTGCGGTTGCTCCGCATCTTCGCCGGCGCCTGGCCTTCGCACAGCTGATGTTCGTAACGGTTGGAGCGTTCCTCGGGCTGGTTTCGTTGGAACTCGTTCCGGCCTCCGTCAATGACCAGTGGCGGTTGGGCTTCTTGGCTCTGCCGCTGGTGAGTGCGGGTTGGGCCATCCGCCGCTACGCCGACTCGTCGCAGGATTCGACTGCCGAGGTCGCCTCCGTCGCAGCGGCTCAGGTACCACGACGGGTGGCTGGGCTCGATGGCGAACCGACCCCCGTGCTTTCGGTCGAAGGTCTTCAGGTGGCCTACGGATCAGTGCAGGTGTTGTTCGATGTTGATCTCGCTATTGAACCCGGTCAGGTTGTCGCTCTGCTCGGGACGAATGGTGCCGGCAAGACCACGCTCTTGCGATCGATATCAGGGCTGGAGCCCACCATCGGGGGGCGCATCGTCTACACCGGTCTCGACATAACCAAAACTCGCCCCACCTGGCGGGTTGGTATGGGTTTGCATCAGGTTGTGGGCGGTAGCGCGATCATCGGCCCGCTTACCGTCGCTGAAAACCTGCGACTTTTCTGTCACAGCCTCGACCATGTTGATGATGTCGATCCGTTCGCCGAGGTGTTCGATATCTTCCCGCGGCTGGCCGAACGGCAACATCAACGAGCCGAGACGATGTCGGGTGGCGAGCGCCAGATGCTCGCTATGTCCAAGGCACTGATCCTGCGTCCACGTTTGTTATTGATCGACGAGTTTTCCCTGGGCCTCGCACCTCGGATCATCGCCGATCTTCTTCCCGTTGTTCGCCGGATCGCGGAACGTGGTGCAGCGGTGTTGCTGGTCGAACAGTCGGTGAATATCGCACTCTCTGTCGCCGACTACGCCTATGTGATGGAAAAGGGCGAGATTGGCTACCAGGGCCCATCATCAGAGCTTCGATCGCAACCTGATCTCGTCCGCAGCGCGTATCTCGAAGGGCTTTCGCAAGCCCTCCGGGGCTGATGGTGATGCTGGCGATGTGGGGCTTTGACCTCTCGGCTCCGCTGATGTTGCTGGGTTCGATCTTCGGTGTCGGCTACGCGTTATTGGGTATCGGACTTGTCCTCGCGTATCGCTCCAGCGGTTTCATCAACTTTGCACACGGGGCGGTCGGCCTCGTTTCGGCGGCCATGATGTCGGTTGTCGTCACCGGCTATGGCGTGCCGTACTGGTTTGGGTTCGTCGGGGCGATCATCGTGTCGGCTTTACTCAGTGCAGGCCTCGAGACAGTGGTGGTGCAGAAACTTTCCGATTCGCCGAAGGTGTTGGCGATGGTCGCCACTCTCGGCACCTCTCAGGCTCTGCTGCTACTGGCGTTGTCGTTCTCTGGTGGTGGCCTCGGTGGCGCCAGCTTCCCCCAGCCACCATTCTTTCCCGACTTCGACCTGTCGGCCTATATCTCACCATCGGCGACCGCGCTGTTAATTCTTGCGCCCCTGGTGGTGGGAGGGCTGTATCTTTTCCTCCAACGAAGCCGCTATGGGCTGGCGATTCGGGGCGCAGCATCGAATCCTGATTCGGCGACATTGTCGGGGGTCGACCCGCGACAGATGTCGATGTTGTCGTGGGCGCTCGCCGGGGGTATTTCTGCGTTTGCTGCCATGCTGATCATCCCCAACCAGAGCACCGTCACCCCCGACACCTTCGGACCCGATTTCATCATCCGGGGGTTGGCCGTTGCCGCGATCGCTCGGTTCAGCAGCCTGCCCGTCGCGTTCGTGGCGGGGGTCGGCCTCGGAGTCCTCGAGCAGTACATCAACACCAACTCAAATGCCGCCGGTTACTTCGATGTTGCCTTGTTCATCGTGATCTTGATCGGCGTTGCGCTGCATGTGCGTAGCGGCCGCGAGGAGCCTGAAAAATGGGATCGACTCGTCAACGACGAACGAATGCCCGATACGTACATGGATGTTTGGCTTCTTCGAAACCTCGGTTGGGTTGTCGGTGCGATCGTCGCCGTCATCGCTGCATTGATGCCGCTGTGGATCACCAACAAGTCGGCGTTTGTGATCACGACCATCCTCGCGCTGGCGATCATCGGTATTTCGGTGAGCTTTCTCACCGGTTTGGCCGGTCAACTCTCACTTGGACAGGTGGCGTTTGCCGCCATCGGTGCAGCCGCGGCGGTCCGTGTTGGCACCGAAATGGGGAGTGTCGTGCTCGGTCTGTTGGCCGGCGGGTTGGCGGGGGCGGCAGCCTCGGTCCTGGTCGGACTCCCGGCGCTTCGCGTACGAGGGTTGCAGTTGGCGATCGCCACCCTTGCCTTCGCCCTGGCCACGTTCAGTTGGCTCCTCCGCCAAGAGTGGGCGCTGGGAGTGGGTCGAAGTTCGCGGCCGCTCAAGTTTCTCGGGTCCGAGATAACGACATCGAAGGGCTACTACTACGTGGCCTTGGTGGCGTTCGTTTCGATCCTGGCGTTGGCCAGCGTCGTCAGCGGTTCGAGGTTCGGTAGATCCTTGGTCGCCCTGCGTGACAATGAGGCCGCGGCACGAGTTTTCCGCATCGCTCCTCGTCGCACGACGCTGCTCGCCTATGGGTTCTCCGGGTGCATCGCCGGACTCGGCGGTTCGGTGCTCGCCTTCGCCAACAGCTTCGTCACCCGAGCATTGTTCACCCCGAGCGACAGCATCAATGTCGTGTCGGTTGCCGTCATCGGTGGTCTTTCCGAACTCACCGGTCCTCTCCTCGGTGCCGCCTATCTCGTTGGGATCCCCGGGTTTTTCGAACTGGAACTCTCGGCGTTGGCCGGTCTCAACGCGATCTGGCTGATCCTCATTCTCGAGCAGCCACGCGGCCTGTGGGGGCTTCTTGCATCGACACGTGCCAATGTCATCGACCAGGTGGCGCGATGGCACGGGGTTGATCCGGTGAGGGCTCGACGAGAGGCCGAACCAACTGGTGACCCTGCGGAAGTCGTGCTCCCAACGAGCGAACCAGGCACCACGCGGACCGCTGACGACACTGACCATTTGCTGGTCGTCAGTTCGGTGACCAAGTCGTTCGGATCGCTGACGGCCGTCAACGACGTTTCGCTCTCGGTCGCTCGCGGCGAGACCCTGGGCCTGATCGGATCGAACGGGGCAGGCAAGACGACATTGTTCGAGATCATCGCCGGGTTCGTTGAGCCAAACGCCGGCTCGGTGAGCTTTGACGGTATCGAGATCTCTGGTCGGACGCCCGAAGCACGCAGCGCCATGGGTCTTGTTCGCTCGTTCCAGAATGCATCGCTGTTCCCCACGATGACCGGGCGCGACATCATCACGCTCGCCCGACAACACACAGACCCCACGTCAACGATCAATCAATCGGTGAACGACACCCTCACGATGTTCGGCCTTTCGGCACTGGCCGACCAGCCCGTACGTAATCTCTCCACCGGCACCCGTCGCATCGTCGAACTCGCCGCCAATGTGGTGCTTGGGCCGGAATTGCTCTTGCTCGATGAGCCGTCTGCGGGCATCGCTCAAGCCGAAACCGAAGCATTGGGCTCGGTCATCGAGAATATTCGTGACTCATATGGTGTAACAATCGTGGTGATCGAACACGACATGCCGATGCTCTCCGCAATTTGCGACCGAATGATCGCTCTGGAACTCGGTTCGATCATCGCTGAGGGAACACCAACCGAAATCCAGTCCAACGAAGCGGTGATTCGTAGTTATCTTGGCGACGATCCTGCCGCGATCGCTCGTTCGGGTTTGCTCTGAGAGTCGACGCGTCTCGTCGCTCTATCTTGCTTCGACGCCGGCGAAAAGATCGCGTTTGTTGAACGCTGCCGTCATGAAACGCCCAAATGCCTTGCGCCGGGTCAGCCATGCGACCCGCGCACCCGACGTGTCGGTGGCCAGGATGTGTTCGACAAGCCACGGAGTGACGGTGTGGACTTCGTCGCCCAAGATGTTGAAGATCTTCTTTGACTTCTCCCACTGCTCAGAGGTGAGGTCGTAGTCGTTGGTGAGAAGATCGGTGACCACGATGCCCGGCGAAACCGTGCAGATCTGAACGGGAGTATCGGCCGTATCTTTCCGCAGGCCCTTCTGCATGTAGCGCACGGCACGCTTGGTCGACCCGTACGCCACCATCCCGGCCTGGGTGGCGCCGTCGGAACCGAACCCTTCGGTACTCCAGACCTGTCCGCCGCCCTGAGCAAGCATGTTGCGGATCGCCACCTTCGACCCGAGTAACGCGCCAGTGAGGTTCGTGGTGACGAGAGCTTCGATCGCCTCGTCGCTTTGTTCCCACAGCGGCTTTCGTTCAATGCTCATGCCGGCATTATTGATCCAGATATCAGTCCCACCGAACGCTTCTGCTGCGCAATCCCATAGCCCCTGTAGTGCGGCCGGATCGGTGATGTCGCAGGCGCGACCGCGTACCTTCGACTCGCCAAAATACTCTCCGAGTTCGGCGACAGCCACGGCCACGGTGTCGGCCGACCGGCCACTGATCGTCACCGAACATCCTCGTTTCAGAAACTCGCGGGCGAGCCCATTACCGATGCCTCTGGTCGATCCGGTGATTACAACCCGCTTGCTCATCATTTGTCCTTTAGCGGCGCGCCCATCGAGAGATCGTTCTTGCACCAACCAGATCTTCAACACGATCTTGCTCGCCCAGTTCTCGGCAATGCTCGCTGAGAAAGGCGAGCAGCACCAATGCCAGCGTGTCGCGTGCGGCGCTGTCCGTCGAGCGCAACTCGGCCTCGAGAAATGACCGGCCCGATGTTTCGTCGATCGGGTCGCAGATTGTGAAGTGATTGCCGTCGGCGAGTTCGACGAGCCATGAATCGTTCTGGTTTCGGCGGATGGCCTCGTCAAAGGTTCGTTGCACCGGATTGTGGGCCTGATCGTCGGTGCGGTATCGGTCGCGGCTCGCTGCCACCACGCCGTCATCGGCTCCCGTGAGGAGCAGGATCGGCACCTTGGAGGGCACGGTGGTCACACTCGCTTCGCGATGGCCGAGCGACATGGAGGTCATGGTGTGGCCGCCGAAGCCAAAGGCGCAGACCAGTCCTGGGACCCAACTTGGGTCGGTGTTGTGAAGAGCGATGGTGCCCCCGGCCGAATGCCCGCCGATGGCGACCCGCTCGAAGTCGATCAACCCCTGTACGGGTTCGTTGAGGTCGGCGATGGCGTCGAGCAGAGGACGCAAGGCGGTGGCCGAGCAGCGACTGGCGGTCATGTCAGGGCCGAACGCTGCCATGTCCATGCCAGGGGTGATGCCCCGGCCGGCGGGGCCCAACGATCCGATGCTTGCGTAGGTCGCGACGCAGTAACCGGCTTGGACGAGCCGGATTGCCAACCAGCGGTACGAATCGGGGGTCACATTGATTCCCGGGAGCATGATGATCAGCGGCCATGGAGCTCGACTCCGATCGGCGGCCACCAGTCCGGTGAGGCGTGCTGCGTCGAGCGAACCCTCGTCGGCGGGGTAGTACAGGGTTGCGATCGAGGCATCAGTGTCGGGGACGTCGAAACCGAAATGGACCGAGCGAACGATCATTGGTTGACTGCGGGTGTAGCGGGCGGGTGGTGCGAATAGTCGATCGTCATGGCGTCGGCCATCAACTCGAGTACTTGGGAGCGCACCTCAAGATGTACCGGGTCGGCGGCGTAACGCTCGTAGGCGGCAACATCGGGCCAGGTGGTGGTCAGGCTCAGATCACACGAGTATCCGCCGTCGAGGTTGTTGATATCGACCCTGAGATCGATCATGTCATCGATTTGACCATGCATCGATTTCATCAGATCTCGACAGGCATCGATCGTGGCGCGATCGTGCAGTTTCACCAGGACACAGTGGATGTGCATGTCGGTAACCCTCCCCTCGGTTCACCGTAGTGGTCCGCTCAGAGGAACCGGGTTTCCCTTAGCGGAACAGCGAACCTACGATCAGACCATGAACGACGGCACCGATAGTCCATCATCTTCCGCTCTAGCCAAGTACGGCACTCCGTCATTGCGGCCCTATCAGTGTTTCATGGGTAGGTGGGAGGGGCTCTGCAAGAGCTTCACGCCTGAAGGCGAGTTTCTCGATTCCAGCGCGGTTCACATGGAGGTCTCGTGGATAGACGACAACACCTGGCATCTTCACGAGCACTTCGACAACCTCTACGGCGTCGGCGAGACGGTCTACAACACCCCGATCTCCGTTGATGGCAAACGCTGCTGGGCCGAGAGCGAAATGATCAGCCTCGAAGGAACCGAACTAACCGCATTCAACTATGTGTTCACCATCGACAGTTCGGTGAGCAAAACCATCGTCTACAACAACCACTATTTCCTCGACCCCAACACTCGTCGCATCATCACCCACAAGGTCAGGGACGGGAAGACGAACCTGTTCCAGATCCAAGACTTCGTCTGCATCGAGCGGCCATGATCGTCCAGAGCGCAGCAGACGGAGCCGCTCATTTTGTGATCGCGATGCGACAACACACTGCGTTTGCCGGGTCGCTGGCCCGAAACTTTGGCAACGACACCTTCGTCGGTCTCTCGCCACAAGAACCGATGCAGTTCATCGTCGATCATCATGACCAAGGTTGGGTCGAACTCGACGCCGAAGCGCCACAGAACCCAGCAACCGGCCTGCCGTACAACCTCACCGCCACACCACTTCCCCAAATCGTCAGCACCAGCGCCGGGTCCCCGGCCTTCAACGCCGAACATCACCCGTTCAGCGGGCTGATCTCGTCGATGCACACATACGGGCTTTACAACGGTCGATACGGCCTGACCGACAAAATCTTCTTGGACATGATCCCCGACGAGTTGCGCGCGAGTGTCGACGAGATGCTGGCCGCCGAACTCGAACGCCAAGCAGACCTGAAGACGGCGCTCGAAGCGTCCAACCCCGAGCAGGTGTCCGACGAATTCACCTTCCACGCCTACAAGCAATTGCAGTTCTTCGACACGCTCTCGTTACATCTCCATCTGAACCCGGCTGGCAGTAGGGGCGACACCGAGTTCCCCAATGTGCCGTGCTCGATCGGCGACGACGTCGTCGTTTCCCTCGTTGAGCACGACGATGGCGTGTACGCCCTCGATCCGTATCCGTTCGCCGTCGATGGGCTCGATGTGTTCACCGAAGGGCGATATCTGGTTCCCCAACCGGCGGGTACCGATCTCGGTGCCCTGCTCGCCGATACCGAGATCAGCGTCCAACACGTTCGACTGATCGCGGCGTGAACGACTCGGCTGCCCCGACGGGTTCATTCTCTAAAGGGGTCGGTCAATGGCGGGGGGCGGCAGAGGTATACGGACCCGACGGCGTCTTTCTGGGTGAGGGCCGCGACACGCGAAGTGTCGAAGCCGACGACGGCGCCGGCACGGTGACGGTCAACGTCTCGTTCGAGGGCCCGTTCTCCATGGCTGGGCAGTACACGATCGCCGACCGCGGCACCCACCGTCTGTACCAGGGACCTCTCAACTACGGCTACGCCGACGTATTGGGCGACGGTCTGGTCTGTGCTCACAACTATTGGTCCGAACTCGGGATGTCGCAGCGGTTCTTTCTGATGGTGCTGCCCGATGGGACCCGACAATTGTCGCTCGCACTGATCTCGCGAGCCGAGGTCCTCAAGTACGTGGTGGTCGGGGAATACGTGCGCCAAAACGACGAGGAGACGCACGCGTTTTTGCCAGCGGATCCGCACGACAGCGCCAACGAAACCGAAATGTTGCTGCGACGCGCCGGATCATGGGTCGGGAAACTCACGGTGCTCGACGGCGATCTCACACCGGTTGAAACCGTCGACTACCGCGAATCGATCACTCCGACGGTCACTGGTCTCGACGTATCGATCGAGGGTGTGCATTTCGGCCGCGACACTGCGTATTCGTTGGTCACCAACCCCACCGAGGCGTGGACTCCCACCGGTCATGTGCTCGGCTCATTGAACATGGTCGGCGGGAGAGGCCAGTCGGGGCATCTTCTGCACCATCGCGATGAGACCCGGGTGTGGATCCGCGAAGTCGCCTCGCTCGACGGCGCGATGAAAGGCATCGTGCAGATGTGGTATCGGGGCGAGCAACGCATCGGCGCCCTGTACGGTGCGCTCAACTTCGAAGGGGTGTAGATGGGTCGCAGCGACAGCTTTGATGGCGCATGGCTCGTTGTCGAGTACGTGCACGACCCCGACGGCACGTTCGTCGGTGTGGTGCGGCAGCGACGGGTGGTCGAAGCAGTCGACGAAGGGCGCCTTCGAGTCACCCAGACGTGCGATCCTGCCCCCGAATTGACCGGTCATCCCATGGCGGCATTCGCCGGAGAGTGGGTATTCGATCTCGAAGTCGCCGGCCCACATCGCCACTATCTCGGCCCCGATGTGATCGGACTCGGCACCCAGTGGCAACCAGGAGCGATGACCGGCAGCGGTGTCTGGCCTCGATTTGGCCATGAGTTCACCAGCTATGGCGTGCTCGTCAGACCCGACCGGCAGCTCACCGGAGGCTTCTTTTCGCTCGCTGGACGGCCGATCGCTGACATCGTCGGTGTCGCCGTACCCGAATCGACGGGGGTCGAACCGACCCTTGACCTTGAAGCAGACCTAGTTCCTCTCGACGACAGCTGGATGCTGACCCGAACTGTTGGCCCCCTTTCGGTTGCCATCGATCGGCCATCCCCGACCATCGAACGTCGATTGCTGACGATGAACGATCCGGTCGGCGGTGTGATGCTGGCGATCGAGGAGCACACAACCTTCGGCGATGAGCGGGCCGTCGCGACCGTGATCCAGGTAACACGGTCAGCGAGCTGACCACCCGAGATGTATCACCGACATCGACCTAGCTCAGTGAACGGGTGCCGTCGTGGAGGCCGCAGCCCTCACGAAACTGTTGCGTCAGTAGAAAGAAGTGGGGAATGAGCCACCGCATGGAACGTCAAGCGTGACCGTCGTCGCCGTGATCGGGGCCGGTGCCGCCGGTCTGGTGACCGCGGCGGAGCTTCGAGCCGCCGGCCACGATGTCATCGTCTATGAACGGTCGGGCGAGGTGGGTGGCGTCTGGGTCTACGACGAGGCTCCCGGTCGGACAATGTATGCCTCGCTGCGAACGAATTTGCCTCGGGATCTGATGGCGTTCCGGGGCTACCTGTTCGACTCGCGCGGTGGTGGTGACGACGACTGGCCTCGGTTCCCGCGCCACGGGCAGGTGCTTGAATACCTGCAGCGCTATACCGCCGCCCACGACTTGGCGTCGGTGATCGAGTTCGGCACGGAAGTGACGAGTGTGTCCGAGACCTTGACGGGCTGGAACGTCGAGACGATGTGTGACGCTGGGGCCAAGGCAGACGAGTTCGGTGCGGTGGCGGTCTGTAACGGCCACTTCACGCATAGCCGAGCGCCGCAACTGGCGGGTGTGGAGGTATTTCCGGGCTCGGTCGTACATAGCCGCGACTATCGGCGCCCAGATGTGTTCGTCGGGAAGAGAGTGGCCATTGTGGGCACCGGATCGTCAGGATTCGATCTCTCGGTCGAGATCGCATCGGTTGCCGAACAGGTCTATTGGTGTGGCCGGGACTTCGATGGGATCCATCCGTTCCCCGGTGTGGCGAATCTCGACACCGTGCCGATGCCGGACGGACTGACCAGCGACGGCTGTCTATTGACGGCGGGGAAGCGGCTTCCGATCGATGCCGTGGTCTGGTGCACGGGGTTTCACTACGACCTGTCGCTCATCGAGGATGGTGTCGTGGCCGGGATCGATGCGCCGGCGCCCCTCTATCGGCATCTGCTGCCGATCACTCATCCCACGATGGCTCTGATCGGGATTCCCCAGCGAATCATTCCCTTTCCGCTCTTTGAGATCCAGGCGAAGTGGTTCGGTGCGGTGCTCGCCGGTGACATAGAGCTGCCCTCGCCAGACGACCAAGAGGCGTGGGTCGAAGGATGGCATCGGCACTGTCGAGATGCGGGGCGAGAGCCATACCAGTTCCGTAATATTGGCGAGGAGCAGTTTGACTACATCGACGAACTCGCGCATGAGTGCGGGGCCGCGTTGCTGCCGGACTGGTACCGGCCACTTGCGTACCAGACGCAACAAAGTCGCCTGGCGAACCCACTGGACTATCGTGACCGACCGCTATCGATCCAGGGTGACTCCTGGGTCGTGTCCTAGCTCGGGTCCCGCCGACTCGAGAGACCAAGCCACGCCTCTCCGATCACGAACGGGAGTAGAAAGGACCGATGAGCGAAACCGCCAGAATGCTGCGATCGACGGTGACCGATGACGGAGAGGTCCGTCTC
The DNA here is from genome assembly GCA_018699415.1 of Acidimicrobiaceae bacterium. GTDB lineage: Bacteria > Actinomycetota > Acidimicrobiia > Acidimicrobiales > Aldehydirespiratoraceae > JAACCU01. Next base: position 2,600 of record JABIQM010000163.1, on the reverse strand, counting down.
ACTCTCGTGGAGGAGCTGGTACCAGATCCTGGTCCCGATGAGGTAGTGGTGGCCGTTGAGGCTTCACCCATCAACCCGTCTGATCTCGGCATGTTGCTGGCCGGAGCCGATCCGGATTCTCTATCGAGCGATGGTGAAGTGCTCGTGGGCCAACTAGGTGCAGGATCGGTCCAGGCAAACGCCGCACGTCTCGGAGCGCCGATGCCAGTCGGCAACGAGGGTTCCGGCTTGGTCGTTGCTGCCGGGTCCTCCGATGATGCTCAGGCGCTTGTGGGCAAACGAGTAGCGGCGCTCAGCGGTGCGATGTATGCCACGCATTCCAGGGTTTCGGTGGCGATGTGCGTGGAGATGCCCGAGACCGTTACAGCCGAGCAAGCAGCATCGTGCTTCGTCAACCCGCTCACCGCGCTGGGGATGACCGAGACGATGCGGATGGAGGGGCACACCGCTCTCGTCCACACCGCGGCGGCATCAAACCTTGGCCAGATGCTTCAGCGGATCTGTATCGCAGACGGCATTGCCCTCGTGAACGTCGTGCGAAAGGCTGAACACGCTGACCTGCTTCGCTCCCAGGGTGCGGAGTGGGTGGTTGACTCATCATCGGACTCGTTCCGCGACGACCTCACCGACGCACTCGCCGCCACCGGCGCCACGATTGCCTTCGACGCGATCGGCGGCGGCCAGCAGGTTGACGCTCTGCTCGAATGCATGGAGAAGGCCGTGTCGCGTGGTGCCGGCTTCAGCCGCTATGGCTCCGACACCCACAAGCAGGTCTACGTCTATGGGGGACTTGACCGTTCTCCCACACCGCTCACTCGTTCGTACGGCATGTCGTGGGGAGTCGGTGGCTGGTTGCTCACGCCGTTCCTTGGACGGATCGGCCTCGATGGACTGATGCGCCTACGCGACCGCGTTACCGCCGAGATCAGTACCACGTTCGCCAGCCACTACGCCGAAACGATCTCGCTCGACGAGATGCTCGACCCGGAGGTCGCACGCCGCTACGCCGTGCCGACAACGGGGGAGAAGCGGCTCGTCGCCCCCGGCAACGGTTCGGTGCCGAGCTAGCGACGCCGAAATAGAACCCGACGAAGCCGGTTATTCATCGAAATTTTCGGCGGCCGCGTGGATGAGAACGAGGTCATGGGGTGTCGGCGCGGCGCGCACCGTGATCTTGGCCGTGTCGTTCAAGAAGTTGACACTGTGAACCACCACACTCTCCACGCAGAGGCCAGTGCGGGTCTCGAGATCGGCAATGAGCTCTTGACGTCGGCCGGGGTGGATGAGCTCCACGCGTTCGTAGATGATCGAATGCGGCTGAGCCTGGCCTGACAGCCAGCGGCCGCCCATCAACTCGAGAACGGCGACGATCACAACATCGACGATGACGGCGTCGACGATCGTCAGTGACGACATAGCAAGCGCGTTGAAGGCGCCGAGTGCGATGCCAGCAAAGAGATACGTCATCTCCTGAACCGGGAGAGTTCCGGTACGGAACCGCAAGATGCCGAACAGGGCGAACAAGCCAAACCCCACGTTGATGCTGACGGCGGCAACCGACATCAGGTATGTGGCGAAGAACACGACGAGATTCACCACGACGAGCGCAAAGATGTAGGTCGCTCGGGAGCGGTTCCGGCGATACGTCAGTCTGGCGAGGACCAGAATCGTCAGCAGGTTGATGTCGAGACCGAGCAGGAAGTCGGGCAGCCGGCTTCCGTCAACGAAATCCACAGCGAGGATGGTGCTCATGCCGCCACCGCCTCGGTCACGATCGGCGCGCCGAGCGAGTCGAGGGCCAGAAAATTCTGCTTGAAGCGGTTTCGCTTTAGCGAAGGGTCACACGAGGCGAGCCCCATGCAGTACTTGGAGAACTTCCGGGGCCGCTGCTGCACAGCGGCCATTGCCGGTGAATGCTGGTCCATGGCCGGTTGTTTGAACTCGCATATGGCGAGAGCTTCGGCCTGAGTTGCACATCCACGGCCATGGAAACGCATTCCGAGATCGATCGTGACCCGCTCTGTCAGGTCCCGCTTGACGAGCAGAATCCGCTCGTAGTCGACGGTGAGGGATGGGACCAGCAGATCCGGATCCCAGCCGGTCAAACCATTAAAGAACTCGGCATCGTCATGCCAAAGCCTTCCGCCGGGTTGCCTAGACCGGCGTCGATCCTTCACCGTACGACCATCCACGTTGCGCTTCACTTCGAAGAACGTGCTGCAGGAGCTGAGGTAGCTGCGATACCGAACTTTTAGCCGCATACGGCGCTGATTGTGGTGCTCGTGGTAATTCCTCAGACCGGCACTGTCGAAGTACTCGGTGCGGTATCCCTGCAACCGGCTCGCGTTGTGCTCGAGAACGAAATAGTCGTCGTGGAGCCGACGAAGCACGCCAGGGATCGCGTCGGAACGCAACACAACCTTGCTCTCCACCCTGTCGTGAAGAAGAGCAGTGTCGAGCGTCTCGAGATCGACGGCGTCCATTGCGTCCATCGCTGAAGTTTGGCGAGACTGCGGCTGAACCCCGGTACCTGCATACGGTGCGAGGGGTGGGAGTGAAGATCGTCGATCCGCGATGAGGCGTCAGCTCATACTCGTCTT
>JABIQM010000199.1 GCA_018699415.1 Acidimicrobiaceae bacterium | reverse complement strand
TCCAGTGCGATGATCGGCTCTTCGTCCGACATGCGTCCCCCTCAGTGGCTGGTTGTCTTCAAGCGGTGCGTCTTCGTCTTCTCGGATAGGCCCCGCTTACGGACGGAAGTTAGCAGGGCACTCCGGGCGTCGCCGAAGTCCCGACACTTGGTCGCCTGACCTGCCGACCAGAGCGGACTCTATACAAACGTCCAGTCCGCTGGAGGCGCCGCCGCCTCTTTCCTGCATGGTGGCGTACCCGGACACTGCCTGTGAAAGCGGCCCGACTGTGAAAGCGGCCTGTGAAAACGGTGGGAGGCCGGGCCCATGCGGGCCCGGCCTCCGGTCACCGTGTCCCGTTGCCTGCCCCTCAGAGAGGGACCGGCTCCGGGATCAAACGTTTAGGCCGTTCAGCCAGCAGCCTCAGCGATCCACGCATCAACGTGAGCCGCGTTCTCAGCCATCCAGCCAGACGCCAGTTCCGCGACATGGGCCTGAGACCCATCACCGTCGGTCTGGTCGACCTGCAGGAACGAAATGTCCAGGATCGACGGCTTGATCAACGGGAACAGCTTCCGCAGGAACCCACCGGAGCCATCGAGCATGTCGGTACGGGCCGACACCTGAATGTCAGCAGCCGACCAACCCAACTGGCAAGGCTGGGTGCACATATCGGCACCGAAGGCCGTGAAGCCCTCTTCCTGCTGGTGGTTCTCGCCACCCTCCTTGCCCAACGGGTTGGACTCGTCAAGAACCGCCTCAACAGACAGCCACAACACGTTGTCACCAGGCACCAGCACCGTCAGGTACGAAGCCGGCGACCACGTGTACAAGATTCCCGGCTCACCGGCATTGACGCGGTTCACCATCTCGGCGAACAAGGCGTCGTACTCGGCCTTGGTCTCCTCCATGTTGTCCCACGGCTCAGTGCCGTTACCCCAGGCAATCTGGCTCTCGATGATGTCGTCACAGGTCCACGACTCCGGGCAACCAAGGATCTCGCCCTTGCCGTTGCCATCGGAATCGAACTGCGACCACAACGACTCGTCACGGTTGATCTGGTCAATCGTCGAGATGTTGTTGTCCTCAGCCCAGGTCTTGGTCACCAGGAAGCCCTGAACACCAGAGTCCTGGAACAGACCCGGCACAGCTTCGACGTGGTCACCAACGAGGCTGCCGTCAGACAACTCGTTTTCGAACCACGAGAAGTGACCCGGGTACCAAGAGTTGGCCCAGAAGTCACACGAACCCTCAGCCATTGCCGTGTAGGCATTGGACGGGCCCAACTCAATGACCGACGGATCAGACACGTCGTAGCCAGCCTGCCCAAGGATCTGACGCACGATCTCGGCCTGGATGTAACCAGACGCCCAGTTCGCACGACACATCGTCAACGACACACCATCACCAGGCAACGCCGACTCGTCTTCGGCATAGGCGCCGTCACCGATGTCGTCGTAGGAGACCGTGAATGCGGTACCGAAGTACTTGCCGTTCAGTGCCGCCAGGGTGCCGTCGTCCTTCATGGACTGGATGGCCTCGTTGAACGCACCCACCAGGTCGCTGCCTTCAGTGAAGGCCCAACCCAGCGGATCCGACTGCAGGGAGTCGGGGAGCATGTCCACATCGTCTGCATTCTCACCCTGGTAGCCCTGGCCGGCCACGTCGTCCATGATCACGGCGCACACGTCACCGGTGATCAGGGCCTGCACGGCAAAGGCGAATGACTCGAATGCCACGATCCGATCCTCACCGACCACGTTCACTGAAAGGTCGTAGTTGGTGGTTCCAGTCTGCGAACCGACGTTGCAGTCCGCCGCCTCGAGGTCGTCACGAGAGCCAATCTCCGAGTCACCCTTGGCCACGAGGATCTTCTGATCAGTACTGATGAAGCTGATCGAGAAGTCCACGACCTTGTCACGCTCCTCGGTGATCGTGATGCCACCACCGGCCATGTCGAACTGGCCCTCGCCTGTGGCGATGATCGTGGCGTCCCAGCCAAACTCCTGGAAGCTCGGAACGCAGTTCAGACGGGCGCAGACCTCGTCCATGGCGTCGTAGTCCCAACCCGTCGCCACACCGGTGTCAGCTGGGATGTAGGCGAACGGCAGGTAGGCGTTGTCCACAGCAATTGTGACGACACGACCGTCCAGGTCGGGCAGCACCACGGCCCGCTCACCGGGCACCGACGGCACGCTGATGGCGCCACTGATGATCTTGGCCTTGTAGTCATCGAGGTCACCGGTGATGTCATCGATGAATCCGCCGGTGGTTGAGTACGCGACGCCGTCGTTGGACAGGTCGAAGGTGACCGGACCACCGGTGAAGGTGCCGTCATTGACGGCCTTGATCGTCTCGAAGACGGAGACGTCCATTCGCTTGACCATCGACGTCATGATGTGGTCGCGCAACGATTCGTCGACCAGTAGGTACTGGTCAGAGTCGACGCCCATGGCCCACACCTTGGATCCCGATTCGTCGGAGAACGTCTTGGCCGCTTCGAAGAGTCCGAGTCCGGTGCCGCCGGCAGCGTGGTACACGATGTCGGCGCCCTTCTCGTACATCGACTGGGCGATCTCACGACCCCGGTCGGGAGCATTGAAGCCGGAGAAGTCCGGCATCTCCGATGCGTATTGGACCATGACCACGGCATCCGGGTTGGCTGCCGTCACTCCGGCCACGAAGCCGGCCTCAAATTTGCCGATCAGGTCCATGTTCACGCCACCGATGAAGCCGACCAGGTCGGTTGTGGTCTTAAGGCCGGCTGCCGCACCGACGAGGAATGAGCCCTCGTGCTCGGCGAAGCCCAGCGAGGCGACGTTGTCAGCCTCAACCCAGCCGTCGACGATCCCGAAGGCAGTATCCGGGTACTCAGCAGCCACTTCGGTCATGTCTTCAGCGAAGAGGAAGCCGACGCCGATCACGACGTCGTTGCCGTCAGCCATCAGGCGTAGCAGCTCGC
>JABIQM010000201.1 GCA_018699415.1 Acidimicrobiaceae bacterium | reverse complement strand
TGGCCGCCACCGGTGCAGTCACAGCCACCATCGACGTCGGTAACGCCCTGGCGGGGGTGGCCTTTGACGGCACCCACATCTGGGTCACCAACCTCATCGATGGCACGGTGTCAAAGATTGTGGCCTCCACCGGTGCAGTCACAGCCACCATCACCGTCGGTAACAACCCGTCCGGGGTGGCCTTTGACGGCACCCACATGTGGGTCGCCAACGGCAGCGATGACACGGTGTCGAAGATCCCGGTCGGGTAACAGCCCCGGCACGCCGAGCCGGTTAGCGGGTTGGGAAGTTTTCGAACCCGTTGGCGAATCGTGAGCACAGGGCAACACCAAACCCTGACGTCTTCGGTGTAGGCGTACCCCGTACGGGATTTGAACCCGTGCTACCACCTTGAGAGGGTGGCGTCCTAGGCCGCTAGACGAACGGGGCGTGTTCGAACCACCGTGGTGGTCGGCCCGATGAGTGTAGCGAGCCGACCCTCCCCTACACACCAGAAATTGATCGCACCGCCTCCCGTTGCGACAAGGGATGGATCTCGGGTTGGGAAAATGCAGAAACCCCAGGCCCAGGGCCTGGGGTTTCTCGCATTCCGTGTGCTCGGGGAGGAGGACTCGAACCCCCAATGTCTGGACCAGAACCAGATGTGTTACCAATTACACCATCCCCGAAGGGTGCCCGAAGGCAGAAGGAGCGTATCGGAAGATACGCCGTCAGCCGACCCCAGAGAGCCAGTTGTCCACCCGGCGATAACCAAGAATCCGGCCCAAGGACACCGCTGCAGTTTCTCGCACGAGTTGGCGCAGCGATGACGATCCGTCAGTGGTTGAGACCGTCGACTCAATGCCCACTTCGTGGGCGATCTGGGTGAGACGAAGGCTGTGATACGGGTCCGACACCAGAACGGCCGAGACAAGATCACGGGTGTGGAGCTGACGAGCTGTCGCCGCCAACTGCTCCCAGGTGGATGCGCCGTCGGTGATTATGAGAAGCGCGTCTTCGGGGATTCCCTTGAAGCGCAAGTACTCAAAACCCGCGTACCCCTCGGTGAATCGGTCACCCTCCTGATTCGACCCGGTTGTTACGACCAGCGGTGCCACTCCGCTCGTCCAGAGTTCGTAGGCATGATCAAGTCGAGCGGCGAGAACCGGTGACGGCTCACCGCCATATTGCGCGGCCCCAAGAACAACGACCGCATCAACCGATGACCGGTCGTCCTCGCCCGACGCATGTAAGACCTGGAAGAAGGTCACGAGGATGTACAACGCTCCGAGTACTACGCCAACAACTACGAAGCGCGCGATTCGGCCAGCCGGCAACCGGGGACGCCAGCGAAAACCCATGGGTCAGTCGAGCCGCGCCCGTGCCGCCCGAAGGCGATCGAGACACGCTTCCTTGCCGAGCAGGGTCATCGCCTGCCACAGCGGGATCCCGGCGCTGTGACCGGTAAGAGCGACGCGTACGGGCGCCTGCGACATCACGCGGGTCTCCGTCTCCTCGGTCAAACGGTTGCCGACACCCATCACCGCAGCTTCGAGCGCGTCAGCGTCATCGAAGGACTCTGCGTCGAGAGCGCTGACAACCTCGTCGAGTACACGGGCCGACGCTTTGCCCTTGATCATCGCCTTGTTCCACGACTTCTCGTCATAGCTGTCGATTGCTGGGGCAAAAATCCACGAAACCCAGGAGGGCGCCTCTGACAGCGTTGCGATGCGTTGCTGGATTTCGGGGGCCAACGCCTCCACGACCTCTGACCGGTAGGCCTCGACGGGCCAGGGTGCATCATCACCGGTCATATGGGGTTCGACCAGCTCCACAAACTGGGCAGCGTCGAGGGCCTTGATGTACTCGGCGTTGATGTGATCAAGCTTCTTCATGTCAAAGAAGGCTGCAGACTTATTGACTGTCTCGAGTGTGAAAAGTTCGATGATCTCCGCGATGGGTCGCACCTCGACTTCGTCGGACGGGCCCCAGCCGAGCAGAGCCAGTGAGTTGACCATGGCTTCGGGCAGATAGCCCTTGCTGGCGAATTCGCCGAGCGCCACATCGTCGCGACGTTTCGAGAGCTTCTTTCGCTGCTCGTTGACCAGCAACGGAAGATGGGCGTAGATGGGCGGCTCGCCGTAGCCCAGCGCGTCCCAGAGCATGAGCACCTTCGGAACGGTGTTGAGCAAGTCTTCGCCGCGGATCACATGGCTGATCGACATGTCATGATCATCGACTGCGTTGGCGATGAGGAACGTCGGAGAGCCGTCGCCTCGGCGGATGACGAAATCCTCGACGTTTTCATGGGCGACCTCTACTCGGCCGCGAATCACATCATCAAAGACGGTGACACCCTCGTCGGGGGCACGAAAGCGAACAACCACGCCGGGCCCATCAGCCACCTCTCGGTCACGCGACCAACCGTGGTATCCGGCCGGGAGACCGGCCTCGTCGGACTTTGCGTCGATTTGTTCACGGGTCAGATCGCAGAAGTATGCGTTCCCGTTGTCGACCAACTGCTGAACAGCGGCCTTATGCAACTCGGCGCGGTCGGACTGAAAGAACGGGCCTTCATCCCAGTCGATGCCGAGCCATTTCAGCGGTTCGAGAATAGCGTCAACGAACTCATCGGTCTTCTTCGACGCGTCGGTGTCTTCGATCCGCAGCACCATGGTTCCACCCGTATGGCGAGCATGGAGCCAGTTGAAAAGCGCCGACCGGGCACTACCGACGTGCAGGAATCCCGTCGGTGCGGGAGCGAAACGAACTCGAGGTGCAGTCACCTCGGCGAGACTACCGGCCGGTACTAAAAGCGCTGCGACCAGCAACGATCCGAAGCTTGAGGCTCAGAGCCCGAGCGGACCCTTCCAGTCCTTGACGTGAGCCTCCGCCACCCTCCCCGGCGACATTCGCAGGGTCTCTTCGGGGACCAGATCAGCAAGCTTACGAGCACCAAAGTAGTGGATCGTGGTGTGGTGCAACTCGGAAAACAAACCGCGGCGGTACTCGACTAATTCATCGGCGGCGTCGCTCAAGTAACCCCAAACGGTGAGTGCCAAACACACGTCGGGGCCGATTGGGGCGCGGCCATAAAGCGACGCACGACGTAGCGCGACCGCGCACGCACCCTCCAGCGTGTCGGCTGCATGTTCACCGGGGCGAAGCACCAGATCATCACGGAAACGCTTGGCCAACTTCAGTACGTAGCCCTGGTCAGGACCCTGGTTTCCAAGCGCAGGGCCGCAAGGATGCGCGGCGCCGATCGTTTCGCCAGGGCGATCGGCCGTCCAAGACCCGTCACGACAGGGTGGGGAGGCGTAGTGCTTCGAACGGTTGTGATCGACGGTGACGCGAACGGGTGCAGCCATGGCCGCAGCGTAACCAGATCTGAGGAGGGCGAGATCCTGCCTGAGCGACACAGGGTGCGGAAACGCTCATCTTCTGGGTCAGGTCAAGCCGGACCATCCGCTTAGCGAAGCGCAGCCAGACGAGCGATATGACGGGGCATGATCCCGCAGCATCCGCCCACAATCGTGGCGCCGGCATCGAGCCATGACTGAACGAAGGCGTCATAGCCGCCATCGTCGAGATCGGCTCGATGGGTCATGATCACCTCGTTGGCCGAGTACACCTCTGGCTTCGGCTCAAACGCGTTGGCGTAGGCCCCTACCTCGACAGTGTTTGGAAGCGCCGTACGAGCACGACGAATGGCGTCCTCCATCACCTCTGGATGCGAGCAATTGAACAGCACTGCCGATGCGTCCGATTCCACAACTGCTTCACAAAAGGCCTCGATTGACTCGCCGCTGCGAAGCGTTGCAGCCGGAGGAGCGGGTTCGTCCAACAAAGTGGCCGACAGCCAGAGAGGCTTACCGAAGTGCTGCACTGCTGCCGCTGACGCCATCACCTCGGACAGCGATGACTGGGTCTCCGCCACGAAGAAGTCGACGAACGGTGCCAATTCCTTGGCGATCGTCGCCAGCATCACGGGCGCTCGTTCAGCGTCGAACAGCTCTGGCTGATACGAGCCGAATAGTGGCGGGATCGAACCCGCCACCAGAACGTCACCAGTGGCCGCATCCGCGGCTTCGCGGGCAAGTCGACCGGACAGGGCCGTCAACTCAGCGCCACGTGACACGAATCGGTCTTCACCCAGGTGGAAGGGCACGACTGCGTAGTTGTTGGTGATGATGACATCGGCGCCGGCGCCGATGAAATCATCGTGGACCCGGCGAACCCATGACGGGTCATCAAGCAAGGAAAGCGCAGACCACTCAGGCTGACGGAATGGCGCCCCGGCCTCTTCGAGCGCCTTGCCCATCCCACCGTCAAGCAGCGTGAAGGTCATGAGGCGTGGAGAATTCCGAAGACGACCGAATCAACAAGCGCCTGCCACGAGGCTTCAATGATGTTTTCACTCACGCCGATCGTGGACCACTCACGCTTGCCGTCGGTTGAGTCCAGCAGCACCCGGGTGATAGCTCCGGTGCCCTTGCCGGTATCGAGCACGCGGACCTTGAAGTCGGTCAGCGAGATTCGATCGAGCGCCGGATAGCGGCCGTTGAGTGCAGCTCGCAACGCTGCATCGAGCGCGTTGACGGGGCCGTTTCCCTCGCCCAACGCTAGGCGACGTTCGCCATCGACCCAGACCTTCACCGAGGCCTGCGTTTCCACATCAACTGCGACCTCGTTCCAGGCTCGGGCACCGGTGCCGGAGCGATGCACCATGTCGACCGAGAACGACTCGAGCTGGAAGTACGGCTGTTCCCAGCCACCCGCGCCTCGCATCAGCAGTTCAAGCGAGGCATCAGCGGCTTCGAAGTGATAGCCCGCGTGCTCAAGCATCTTGAGTGTGTCGACGACCTCACCGAGAGCCTTGCCATCAAGTTCGATGCCGAGGCGTTCCGCCTTCATCTCAAGCGTCGAACGTCCGGCCATCTCCGAAACAAGCACCCGGGTGCCGTTACCCACACGTTCGGGAGCCACGTGTTCGTAGGCATCTGAGGCTCGACTCAACGCCGAGGTGTGCAAGCCGGCCTTGTGCGCAAACGCCGTCGCACCCACATACGGCTGCTGGGGATCAACCGAGAAGTTCACGAGCTCAGCAACATGGTGAGCGACCGAAGTCAGATGCTCGAGGCGACCCTCGGGCAGGCACGTGATGCCCATCTTGAGTTCGAGGTTGGCCATGATCGGCACGAGGTCGCAGTTGCCGACCCGTTCGCCATAGCCATTGATCGTGCCCTGCACCTGGGTTGCGCCGGCCCGGACCGCAGCGAGCGCGTTGGCGATGCCGCAGCCGGTGTCGTTGTGTAGATGGATACCGACATGAGCGTCGATGTGGCTGACCACAGCCGCCACTGCTTCCTCCACATCGGGAGGAAGGCTGCCACCATTGGTGTCGCAGAGAACAACTGCTTCTGCACCGGCCATCGCAGCGGCTTCCACGACACGGAGCGAGAACTCTGGGTTTCGCTTGTAGCCATCGAAGAAGTGCTCAGCGTCGAAAAACACCCGCTTGCCCTGAGACACGAGGTACTCGACCGAGTCGGCAACCATGGCCACGCCCTCTTCCAGCGTGGTCTTGAGCGCCTCGGTGACGTGGTAATCCCAGCACTTGCCGACAATGCAAACCACGCTCGTCTCGGCACCAACGAGGTCGGCGAGGGTCTGGTCTGAGTCGACCTTGCCCTTGGGGCGGCGGGTAGAACCGAATGCAACGAACTCCGAGGTCGACAGCTTGAGTTCGGTCTTGGCCCGCTCGAAGAACTCGTCGTCCTTCGGGTTGGCGCCCGGCCAGCCGCCCTCGATGTAGGCAACACCGAGATGGTCGAGTTGTTCGGCGATACGAAGCTTGTCGTCAACCGTCAGCGAAATGCCTTCGAGTTGACTACCGTCGCGCAGCGTCGTGTCGTAAATTTCGACGCGCTCGGGCCACCTCGGATCATGGACGGCGGCGCGATCGATCTCGGTCATGTGTCAGAGTCTGGCGACGACGGCGTCGCCGATCTCGCTGGTACTGCCGGTGAGTGTTTCCGGGGATGCACACGCGGCGCGGATGTGATCGGCGGCCTCGAGCTCACCGAGGTGATCCAGCATCATTGCCGCCGACAGGATCGCCGCTATGGGGTTGGCCTTGCCTGTGCCCACGATGTCGGGAGCCGAACCGTGAACCGGCTCAAACATCGACATCTTGCCTGGATGCAGGTTGGCGGTCGGGGCGAGCCCAATACCACCGGAGATAGCCCCGGCGAGGTCGGTGATGATGTCGCCGAACAGATTGTCGGTGACGATGACGTCGTAGCGTTCGGGCCCCTCGACCATATAGATGCAGGCAGCGTCGACATGGTTGTACCAGGTATCGACCTCGGGGTATTCGGCCGCTACCTCGTTGAAGGTGCGGTCCCAGAGGTCGCCCGAGAACGTGAGCACGTTGGTCTTGTGGACGAGGGTGACGTGCTTATTGCGCGTCATGGCCAACTCGAAGGCGTAGCGACAAGCACGCTCGACACCGTGGCGAGTATTGACCGAGCCCTGGGTGGCTACCTCTTCGGCAGTGTTCTTTCGGAGGAAACCACCCTCGCCTGCGTAGGTGCCTTCGGTGTTCTCACGAATCACGGTGAAGTCATGGTTCGGCGTAACGAACGGACGAAGGTTGATAAAGAGATCGAGGTCGAACCGCATCTTGAGCAGAAGGCCACGCTCGATGACGCCAGGCGGCACGCCGGGACTACCGACGGCCCCTGCGTACAGGGCATCAAGGCCCCGCCACTCCTCGACGATCTCGTCAGGAAGGATCGTGCCGTCCTTCATGTAGCGCTCGCCACCGAGGTCATAGTCGACAGTGTCCATCTCAATGCCGACCGCGGCGATGACCTTCAGACCTTCGGCAACGACCTCAGGACCGATCCCGTCGCCACCCATGATTCCGACTCGATGTGCCATTGCGACCTACTTCCTGCCCGCTGTGCCTACAGCGGATCTATTCGGACAAAAAAGAAACCGTCCACCGAAGTGGACGGCTGAGGCGCACGCCAAATACTGGCGTGCGCTACGAAATAATAATGATGAGAGTTTTTCTCGTCATGCTGAGGAGTGTAACGCCATGAACGGCGCCTCTCAATCAGGGAGTGCGCACCGGTAACGTATGCAGATGGCTGAAACACACCAGCTCTCCCAGGGCGCCTATGACCGACTGAAGACCGAGTACGACGATCTCAGCACTCGCGGCCGTATTGACATCGCTCGAAAGATCGAATCTGCGCGTGAACTTGGCGACCTCTCCGAGAACGGCGACTATCACGCCGCCAAAGAGGAGAAGGGGAAGATGGAGGGCCGCATCATGCATCTGCTTCGCATCATCGAAAACTCCGAGATCGTGTCCGACACCGATGGTGCCAGCGACGAAGTCCGCGCCGGATCGATCGTCTCGGTGATCTACGACGGCGATGACGAGGTCGAAAAATATCTGATCGGGTCCATCGAAGAGCAGCGCGAAGACCTGACGGTCGTATCACCAGGATCCCCGATGGGCGGTGCACTCATGGGAGCGAGCGTCGACGATGCCGTCGAGTACCAGGCGCCAATGGGTCCCACGATCAAAGTCACCGTGGTCGGAATCGAATAGAGCTGCGACTGCATGGAAGCAACTCCTCTCTCGGCATTCGAGCCGGGCGATCTTTCAGTCGGTCGTCCGCCACTCCCCCAGGGGCAGGCACTCGAACTGCCGGGCCGCGGAACCACCTATGTCCACCATGTTGCCGGGCCGACCGATGCTCCCACGATCATCTTGCTGCATGGGTGGACGGTCACCGGTGCCCTCAACTGGTTCCGCATGTTTGAGCCGTTGAGCCAACAATTCCATGTCGTAACCCTCGATCACCGAGGCCACGGCCGAGGTATCCGTTCCTCGGAACGGTTCCGTCTCGAAGACGTTGCCGATGATGTCGCCGCTTTGGCCGAACTGCTCGGTGTCGACTCCGCAATCGTGGCCGGCTACTCGATGGGCGGCACCGTGGCGCAGTTGACTGCTCGTCGACACCCCGATCTCGTCAGCGGGCTGGTCCTGAGCGCGACATGGAGCCGGATGCCACCGAATCGCCGTGATACCCGACTGCTTCGAATGGCCGGCCGGGCCGCATCGCCCACCAAACTTCTTTCCGAGCAACGCCAGCTCGAATTCATCGAACGCGGATATGCCCTGTCCTCCAGCACCCCTGCCGAGGCCCGGCCCCAATGGTTCGTCGACGAGGTCGCCGCTGCGCATGTGCCTTCTCTCCTTGAAGCTGCGGGCGAGATGGCTCGGTTCGACAGCCGACCATGGCTTGCCACGCTCGAGGTTCCAACCGGCGTGCTGATCACCACTCGAGACACCATGATTTCACCCGACCTGCAGCATGAGCTTGCCTCCCACCTGCCCGACGCCGAGATCCGTCACGTTTCGACGAATCACGATGGATGCGTCACCAACCCCGACGCGTTCATACCTGGGTTCATGGAGCTGGTCGAGGCCGTCACGCGCAGCGATCGAGCCTGACCCGGCCATCAACAATTGAGACGGACCCACCGCGAAGGGCAGTCCACTCAGCAAGACCAGCAAACAGCTCTTCTTCGTCGGCAACGCTGTCCATGACGATGTCCCATCGCATGCAGCTCTGGCCGTCGGCCCGGTAGACGACCATCGCATCGCCGCCCCAACCGGTAGCAGCATCCTCGGTAGCGGTGAACGTTCCGGAGAAAAGTGAATCGAGCACGATCTGGCCGCCGGTTCCCTCCCACACGACTTCGCCGTCGGCTGGAGGCACCGGCACATAGACGGGCACAGTGTCGACGGCCGGATCGCGTTCCATGATCTGTTCGCTGGTTAACGGCAATCCCTCAAACGCGGCATCCAGTGCCCCATACCCACCATTTGCGACCAGTGAATCGACGTAGGGCTCGCCCTCGACATACACCGACACCTGCAACAGCAAATACGCAAAGTCGAACGACGCAAACACACCCGGGTCACCAAAACTCGACTCTTGATAGAGCAGATCTGACTGCTCACGTGAGCTCAGCACGTTGACCCACGCCGTCTCAACATGGCTGGCGCTTCCCTCGGCGAGCGCAGCGAACGTCCACGAGCGCTCGGTGAAATCGTCATCATCGAGCTCAGGCCGGTCAAGATCAAAGAGTTGATCGTCGTAGGCATGCGTAAGTTCGTGGACAATCGTCGACTTCGTCAATAGGTCAAGCTCGAAGACCTGACGGACCACCAACTCCTTGGTCTCGGGGTCATAGAACCCAAGGACTCCCGCGGCCAGAAACTGGCGCAGCACTTCATCGCTGGTTTGATCCGGGCTGATGAAGCCGATTGCTCGCTGCACAACCGTGTCCTGTTCAACAAGTTCCGGGTTGTCGGCAAATTCCGCTTCAAGCACGCTCTCAACACGGGCTATGAAATCGGCGTCGGAAAGCGCCACAACGACGGGACGTGCTTGGAACGGTGCGCCACGAAGATCCTCGATGAAGGCGACCGCTTCGCTCACGAAGTCTGCAAGCGGACCTTCCCGAGTGCTGGTTCCATCGTCGGTTGCAGTGTCATCGGTTGCAGTGTCATCGGTTGCAGTGTCATCGGTTGCAGTGTCATCTAGTGCGGTATCTGCGCCGCTATCAGAGTGGTCGCTGCCGCTGTCAGAGTGGTCGCTGCCACTGTCGAGCGAGCTCACTGAATCGGAGTCGACCGCTTGGGCACCGCGCCATACCACCAGGCCAATGATGCCGAAGATCAGGAACCCAACGAGCAGGAGCCCGCCGAAGACCCGGGTGCGACTGTCCATGTCGGTCGAAGGTACTGCACGCCGGTCGCCCAGCTACGTCAACCGATAATCGCGTCGACCAAGAACCAGGCGAGTACCAGGATCACGCCGGCCGACAGCACCCGAAGCAGCCAGAGTGAGCCACACCCGATCTCTTCCTCAGTATTCATGGGGTGCCCCTCTATCGACTGGGTTCGTCATATCAGGCCGGCGGCGGCGGCCACGTCCTTCGCCGCTGCCACGACCGCTGCACCAAGCGCCGAACCGGGGTTTGACGACAGGCGCTCAATCGGTCCGCTCACCGATACTGCGGCCACCGTCACACCGTTTACGTCGACGACGGGGGCGCTGACTGAGGCAACGCCTGCCTCTCGCTCAGCGGCGGACTCGATCCACCCATGTTCGGATTCTTCGCCGGCCAGGACACGTCCACCCGACCCCTGGTCCAGGGGCATGACCGCACCTGTGGCCACGATGGTGCGAAGTCCATGGGGCGACTCAAGTGAAGCCAGACAAATTCGTGCGTCGCCATGTCGGACATAGAGCTGGGCGGACTCCCCGGTGGCATCGCGTAGCTGGGCCAGCGCGTCACCGGCTGCCTCCGCCAGCGGCCAGTGGTCGGCGGCCACATGGCCGAGCGTGACGAGTCGAGGGCCCAAGGCATAGCGGCCTTCAGGCGTGCGGCGAAGCAAGCCATGCACCTCAAGCGCAGTGGCGAGTCGGTGCGCTGTTGGTCGACTCTGGCCAGTGCGGTTGACGAGATCGCCAAGCGATGCCGGTGACTTCTCAACGGCAACAAGAATCGCAGTGGCCTTGTCGATCACGCCGACGCCACTTACAGTAGGTTCCACAATTCAGACTCTATGTCTCACATATTGAGACGTCTACCCAATCGTCGAAGACCAGAACCTTCGGGAGCCACAATGAGCACACCGCGCACACTCAGCCAGAAGATCTGGGACCGTCACGTGGTCACGCCCGCAGTCAACGACGGGCCCGACCTTCTCTACATCGATCTCCACCTCATTCATGAAGTCACGTCACCCCAAGCGTTCGATGGCCTTCGGATCAGCGATCGCACCGTTCGCCGCCCGGACCTCACCATCGCCACCGAAGACCACAACGTCCCCACCAATGATCAGGATCAGCCGATCGAGGACGAGATCAGCCGCAAACAAATCGACGCCCTTCGGGTTAACACCGAAGAGTTCGGCATCACCAACTTCCCGATGGGCCACCCCAAACAGGGCATCGTGCACGTCATCGGTCCCGAACAGGGTCTCACCCAGCCAGGTATGACCATTGTGTGCGGCGACTCGCACACGGCCACCCACGGTGCCTTTGGTTCGATCGCCTTCGGGATCGGTACCAGTGAAGTCGAACACGTGCTCGCCACTCAGACGTTGCCCCAGGTTCGTCCCGGCACGATGGCCATCACCGTCAATGGTGAACTACCCGAGGGCTCTACCGCCAAGGACGTGATTCTCCACGTGATCGGCCGTATCGGTACCGGTGGCGGTATCGGCAAGGTCATCGAATACCGCGGTGACGTCATCCGCGGCCTCTCCATGGAAGGGCGAATGACCGTCTGCAACATGTCGATTGAGGGTGGCGCCAAGGCCGGCTTGATCGCTCCCGACGAAATCACCTTCGAATATCTCAAGGGCCGCGAGCACGCTCCCATAGGCAACGAATGGGACAGCGCCGTCGAGGACTGGCGCTCGCTCGTCACCGACGACGGTGCCATATTCGATGAAGAGGTCATCATCGATGCTGCCGATATCACGCCTCACGTGAGTTGGGGTACCAACCCGGCCCAAGTCATGCCGATCAATGGCCTCATTCCCGGCCCCGACTCGTTCGACGATCCAAATCTCGCCGGGACCGCTGCTCGTGCACTCGAATACATGGGCTTCGAGGCCGGAACCCCGATCAGGGACATAAAGGTCGACACTGTCTTCATTGGTTCGTGCACCAACAGCCGCATTGAGGACCTGCGAGCCGCAGCCACCGTCGCCAAAGGCCGGAAGGTCGCCGACGGCATGCGAACGCTCGTGGTCCCCGGTTCGGGTCAGGTCGAAAAGCAGGCAGAGGCCGAGGGTCTCCCCGAGATCTTCCGGGCCGCCGGGTTCGACTGGCGTCAGCCTGGCTGCTCAATGTGTCTTGCCATGAACCCCGACAAACTCCAGCCTGGCGAACGGGCCGCCAGCACGTCGAACCGCAACTTCGAGGGCCGTCAGGGTCGAGGCGGGCGCACCCATCTCGTTTCTCCCGCGGTTGCCGCCGCTACCGCCATCAAGGGCACCTTCGCCACCCCAGCCGACCTCTAACTCGCACACCCACGTTCTATGACGACGTGCGCTGCTCTCAGCCGCTGTAGTCGTCAGAAAAGGAAGTAGAGAACTATGAAAGCAGTACAGATTGTTCAGGGAACTGCGGTTCCCCTCGACCGCACCGACGTCGACACCGACCAGATCATTCCCTCGGACTGGTTGAAGCGTGTTGAGCGAACCGGGTTCGAGAAGGGCCTTTTCTCCGAATGGCGCGATGACCGCAACTTCGTTCTCAACCAAGAGCAGTACTCGGGAGCCAACATCCTCATCGGCGGCCTCAATTTCGGCACCGGTTCCTCGCGTGAACACGCGGTGTGGGCCATTCAGCAGTACGGGTTTGATGCCGTGATCTCCCCCCGGTTCGCCGATATCTTTCGAAACAACTGCACCAAGAACGGCCTCGTGCCGGCCGCCATCGATGCAGACATCTGCGAGACACTGATGCGCGCCGTCGAGACGGATCCGACGCTCGAACTCACCGTTGACGTCGCTCGCCTCACCGTCGAGGCTCCGGCGATTGGACTCGAAACTTCATTTCCTATGGATGCTGCCACCCAGGACCGATTCCTCGAGGGACTCGATGACATCGGTCTAACCATGCGCGTCGTCGCCGACATCGATGACTACGAGGCACACCGCCGCGCCTGGATGCCTTCACAAGTCTGAGAAAACTTCGGAACTCGGGAACCAGTTGAAGACTGGAACCGTCTGAAGGTCAGATCCCCCTTTCCTCTGGAGACCATCACATGCGAAGAATCCTTCTGTTCCTCACCCTGACCATCGCCCTTGTGGCCTCGGCATGCTCTAGCGACGACTCATGGTCCACCAGCGAAGACGGTGGCGATGACAACAACTCTGGCGTCGCCACCTCTAATGGAGAGCTTGTCATTGAGGTCGACGGCGAGGAGATCGTCCTCGCATCAGGCCTCTCAGGGTTCGATGATTGCGACGCGCTACTCAACCACCTGCGCGAAGAGGCCGCCGAACGCGTCGGCCCCTACGGGTTCAACGGTGGCGGCTGGTACGGACCCGGCCGGTTCGGCGGAGATGACATGGCCGTCGACATGGAAATGTCCGAAGAAGCCGCCTTCGATGCAGACGACAGCGGCATGGAATCCGGCGCCATGGATTCTAGTGACGACTCGTTCGAAGCGGCCTCCGTGAGCATGGATGGCGATAGCGCTCGCCTCGTCGAGGGCGTCGACTTCTCAGGCACCAACGTGCAGGAGATTGGCGTTGACGAGGCCGATCTCGTCAAAACCGACGGTGAGCGTGTCTTCGTCCTCGCCAACAATGAACTCACGATCGTCGATGTGAACATGCGCTCCGTCGTGGCCAGCATGGACCTGGTCGACGTCGGCTGGAACGCCGAGATGTTCCTACTTGGCGATGAGGTCCTCCTCGTCAGCCAAACATATGGCGAAATGAATCAGATCTCCCTCGCCAACGAGCCGACCGCTTCGACCGGCGACGCTGAAGCCGAGTTCGCTGACGTCGAAGACGACATCTACTACGAGGAGGATTACAACGGCGTCTCGATGGTCAACATCGCTCGCATCAGCGTGGCCGGCAACAATCCCACGTTGAGTGAAGCGATCTTTGTCGAGGGCGAATACGTCAGTGCCCGTTCCATCGCCGGTGTCGCTCGAGTCATCATCCGCAGTGCACCTCAGCAAAACTTTCCTTTCGTCTACCCGCAAAACGAAAACGGCGATGACGTTGCCACCCGCGCCAACCAGGATGCCGTACGAAACTCTGAGCTGACCGACTGGCTACCCAGTTACGTTGCTATCAACGACGAAATGCAGCCCACCGAGAGCGGCATCCTCTCCAACTGCGGACAGGTCCACGCCCCCACCGAATTCGCTGGCTTCGGCGTGGTGACTGTGCTGAGCATCCCCGTCGATGGGGACATCAACCCCAACCAGAACACCTCGGTGCTCGCCCCCGGCACTACCGTCTACGCATCCACCGAATCGGTTTTTGTGGCCACCCAAACCTGGGTCGATCCAATCCTCTTTGAGGACGACAACGACTCCTGGGAAGAAGTCTGGAACGCTCGCCAGACCTCAATTCACCGCTTCGCTATCTCCGGTGATGGGGCCGCCTACACCGCCTCTGGCGCCGTGGCCGGCGACATTCGTGACCAGTTCTCGTTCTCCGAATACAACGGTCACCTCCGGGTCATCACCACCACCGGCGAATCCTGGGACGAATCGTCTGAGACGTTCGTTCGAGTCCTTCGCGAGGGTGATGGCGAACTTCGCGAGGTCGGCTCGGTCGGGGACATGGGTAACGGCGAAGCCGTCCAGTCGGTTCGATTCGTCGGCGAGGTTGGCTATGTCGTTACCTTCCGCCAGGTCGATCCCTTCTACACCCTCGACCTGAGCGATCCTGAAAACCCCCGAGTTGTCGGCGAACTCAAGATTCCAGGCTTCTC
>JABIQM010000113.1 GCA_018699415.1 Acidimicrobiaceae bacterium | reverse complement strand
GCTTATACGACGCGCCCCGGCCACGCGAGTCGGCGTGAGCGCCGCGAATCTGGCTCGCATACTGTTTACGCAACGTTGGCTAATGGAACGTCAGCCTCGAATACTTCTTCAGCGACGACGACGCGTAACTGCGGATCGAGTTCGGCCGCGCAGCAGTTCAAGAGGGTGGTCTTACCCGCCCCTGGTGCTCCGGCGAAGACGATGGTCTGGCGTGCCTTTACGCATGCTCGGAGGAACCCTGCGACGTCGGCAGTCATCATTCCCCGATCGACAAGCTCGTCGAGGCTGCGGAATGTGACCCCTGTGAACTTGCGGATGTTGACCATCACGTGGCCTCCGCGGGCCACATCTCCGTGGACAATGTGGAGCCGGGCGCCATCGTCAAGCTGCGCATCCTGAAGGCCCTCGCTGGGGTCGAGTTTGCGGTGTGCTGCCGAAGAGTCATCGAGAATTTTGGTGAGTGTTCGGATCACGTGGGCATCGTCGTGGAAGACCTCATCGTGGTAACCCGATGAGCCGACGTGGCGCTTCACAAAGATCGCATCGGGTGCATTGACCATGACTTCCCAGACATCGTCGTCTTCGAGGAGCGGAGCGAGGGGTCCGTAGCCGGTCAGGTTTCGGATGGCGCGCTCAGCGACCATTTCCGAATCGGATAAAGCGAACGGTCGGAATCCACGACGAAAGTCGTCGTTCCATCGACCGACCTCTTCTTGCACCAGATCCTCAAGCGCCAGGCGTGCGCCAGCATCGTCGAGGTCAAGTGCCTCGTCTTTGGCACGGTCCTGAACACGCTGCTCAATCTCAATGAGTGGACTGGCTAGCTCAGAGCTCATCCGGCCTCCTCGGTCCATGCGCCGAGCGAGCCAGGCGCGACCTGCTTCGGCTCGGCTCCTCGGGGAAGGGTGATCGCATCCTGGGCCGAATGGAGTCGGCGAGTGACTTCGCCGTAGAGCGGGAGTCCAAGTGACTTCGGGAGCTTGACGGCGTCCCGTAGGCAACCTTCTAGATCTCGGCGCTCGGGTAAATGAAGTGGGTTGCCTATGTTGGCTAACGCATCGGACCCGTTAAGAAGAGTGGCAAGCGTCCGGCCGGCCTCGGCGCGGAGGCGAGGTGATTTCGGCGATCGGTTGAGTACCGGAACGATCTGGTCGCTGGCTACGCCGAATGCGACCAAGTCGCGCAGAAGCCGGCACATCCCGTGGAGGCCCTTCATCGTCGGGTTGCCAACGACGAGTACCAAATCGGCGCGAGCGTGGGTGGAACGAGCAATGAGATTGCGGTCCTCAATATCGAGGGATCCTGTCTCCGCCTCGCCTTCCAAGTCAGCGTCGACGTCGGCGATCACGAATCGGTAGCTCCTGAGGAGACCATCGATTGTCGCATCGAATGCACGTGGCCGAATCGCTGCCCAGTCCCGATGGCGGCGAAGCCCGAGCAGCGCGTGATACCCGTGGTCAATAGCGTCGAATACCATCGCCCGGATCTCGCTCGCCGGAATACGGGCCCCTCGATGCGCTTCGACCATTTCCTGGAGCCCAGGCACGATCTCTTGTGCGTCATGCAGCATTGCGAGTTCGCCGTTGAGGGCGAGGTCGGCGAGGATCACGACCCCGTGGTTCGACGCGTCGCTGCCGAGAGCTTGGGCCAGGGCCATCGCCGCGATTGACGAACCGGCACCGGGTACGCCAGTCACCGCCACGAGACGGCCTCGAACAAGTGAGACGTCGCGATCGGATGGTTCGAACAGTCGGGGCGCGACACGTGAGATTGCCGGTGCGAATTCTCGGAGGGCAGCGAGCAAGTCGTCGCGTTCGAATTGTGCGGGCAGGTGGCCGCTTACTCCCATCTCCGCCCAGCCGTGTTCGGTTCGTGGGCCAACGACAAGGACAGCGGCTCCGATCGATGTGGCGCTGTCGACAAGATCTCGATCGAGTCCGACGACGTCGCCTCCGACGAGGAGCGCCGAGTAGGCGCGGCCACCGCTGAGTCGTGCTCGCACCTCGTCGGCCGAGACGCACTTCACAAAATCGATAGGGACTGCTGCAGTGGTGGCCCACTTGGCGAGTTGGCTAAACCAGCCAGCCCGAGGGTGAGCGAGGCCGAGCACGACCCAGCGCTCGTCATTCATTACTTGCTGACCCGGTCTCGATTGATTCGCCCGTTTTGGTCGCCTCGACGAGCGTCGACTCTGGGTACTCGTCGGCGACGGCGCGGGTTGAGCGAACGATTGTGATGTCCGAGGTCTGCGTGAGGTGCGTGAGCGTGAGGACCATCTCGGCATCATCTATGGCGAGCGTGAGAACGCCCTGGCCGCTTGCTCCAATTTGACCGGGTTCGGTGTCGATCGAGAGGACTACGGCGTCTTCGACGCCGACCGCAGTCATTTCGTCGGTTGTGCCGAGCACAGTTACACGGTCGCCCCGTCGCAGCCCCGGGGGAGTGCGGTCGAGGGGAACGCCGAAGGTGAGTTCATGAACGGCGCCAAGAGGGATTCCATCGATGGGCGGTGCCGCCAGGAGATCGTTGAGGGATAGCAACTCGCCGGTTCGGAGATCTCGGAGGGCGGTTGCACCATCGAGCCCATCGGTCGTTGTGAGCGAACTCGCGACGAGAGACGGACCGAGTTGCATCGCTACGGACTTGACGTCTACGAGCGTGATTGGGTCGCCGGCGGAAACGTCGTTTTGAAGAATGAGGTACTCAGTGGTTGGGCCGTCGTCTCCACCGGTAGCCAACGCAAAGGTGCCGAGGGAAGCCGTCGTGATGAGGAACGCTCCAGCCAGAGCACGCCCACTCGGAAGTCCTCGTCGAGAGGTGATAACCCGCGAAGGGTCGGGTTCGTTCACTAGTTGTTCCGCCGTGGTCGCCGTCATCGCCTTTTCTTTCGCCGTCGGTGTTGATCTGGAGCTCGTCCGCCGCGCTCCGTGATCAACCGTGATCGAAATATAACGAAAAGAACCAGTTTGTGCTAGAATTTCTTTTCATGAGTTCTGAAATTGCAGGCGCCAACATCTTGTGGCTTTCCACACCGGCCGCGGCTGAACGCCTCGGTATCACCCCGCGCACGCTCTACCGATTCATCGATGAGGGCCAGCTTCCGGCCTACAAATTCGGCCGTGTGATCCGCCTGAAGCAGACCGATGTCGACATCTACATCGATTCATGCCGCGTTGAACCCGGCTCAATGAGTCATCTTTACCCAGAGACTGTCGGAGCGGTCGAAGGCGAGAACTAACGCACGTTTGGGGTCTGTCCCCAGACGTGCTTTATTCGTTGAAGACTTCCCAAAGCCCACCTAGTTGGGGGCGGTTCTTAGCGGCCAAGATGCCAGCGTGGCGGGCGGCCATGCGGGGCTGGAAGACATCATCAGTCATGATCCAGAATTGCTCGCTGATGATTGCATCGACCACGAGTTGAGCGACCTCCGCTGGTGGCTTCTGATGGCTGAACGCCTCGAGCACCATCTGGCGTATGGCCTCTTCTTCTTCAGTTGGCTCCGGTTGGAGCACGGCCATGTTCTCGGGCAAATTGCGGCGGGAGTCTGCGATTTTCGTCGCCACGAAACCGGGGCAGAGGCAGCTGACGTTTACCCCGGTGCCAGCGGTTTCGTCTGCGATCGATTCTGATAGCGCCACAACGCCGAACTTGGCCACGTTGTAGGACGCCATGTTCGAAAAGCACAGCTGGCCAGCGATTGAGGCCGTATTGATGATGTGACCTTCACCTTGGGCGAGCATGCCGGGGAGGAACGTCTTG
>JABIQM010000285.1 GCA_018699415.1 Acidimicrobiaceae bacterium | reverse complement strand
GAAACCGAACTGCCGTTGAGCGATAAAACTGGTTCCTCCAGCCGTTGGCCGCTGTCTTATCGGGGTCTAGGCTCCGTTCCGTAGAAGTTCAGGGACATAGAGTTCCGTAGAAGTTCAGGGACATAGAGTTCCGTAGAAATTCAGGGACATAGAGTTCCGTAGAAATTCAGGGACATAGAAGCATCAGGGGCACAATGAATAATCTGAGTTTGATGATCTCGTCAGGGTCGCCGAAGCGGACCGGGGGCCCGGACCTGCCTGGTGGTTACGGCGCAATCGTCGGTCAGGCCCAATGGGCAGAGGAGCACGGCTTCAAAGGGGTCTGGGTCGGCGAAGGTCGCTTGGTTACCAACGCCATTGTTCCAATTACCCTCATCGCCTCCAATACCAAGCGGATCAAAGTCGGCAGCGGCATCCTCCCGTACCGCACAAGGAACGCCGCACTGATGGCCGTCACCTGGAAGACGCTCGATGATCTGGCGCCGGGTCGAATGCGCCTCGGACTCGGCGGTTGGTGGGAACCGTTGGCCACACGGTGCGGTCTGCCCAACCGCAAGCCACTCAAGGCCATGCGAGAAGTGATCACGGTCACAAAAGGCATGCTGGCCGGCGGCTTGGTCACCTACCACGGCGAGTTCGTCGACGTCGAAGATGTGAAGTTCGACGGCCCGACCGATGACGACGATCACTCCTACCCGGTGCCGATTTTCATCGGCGCGGTCAGGATGGGCATGTGTCGCCTCTCGGGCGAAATCGCTGACGGCGTCCTACTCGACTTCTTGGTCCCGCCGTCGTACACCAGCCTGGCCATGGAAGCGATCCGCGAGGGGGCGGCCAAGTCCGGCCGATCACTCGATGACTTCGAGGTCCCGCAGTTGATCGCCGCGTCCGCCAACGACGACGATCCTCAGGCCGCCATCGATGACTGCAAGGCGTTCCTGACCCAATACTTGGCCCAGCAGCCTCACATCTCTGAGTTCAGTGGCGCCGACGAAGAGCTTCTGGCCAAGATCAAGTCGATCCTCGGGTGGCCGGCAACCAAGGCCGAGATCACCGAAGCCATGAAGCTCGTACCGAACGAACTGACGCAACATGTTGCCGCCTGCGGCACGACAACCGACGTCCTGGACAAGATCGCCGAATGGGTCGACCACGGCTGTACCGAGCCGGTGATCACCCCACTCGGTGACGATCCGTTCAGCACCCTCAACAGCATCGCCAAAAAGGCCAACCTGCCAAAAACTGGAGCGGGCTGAGACCTTGACGACGACACTCGGCTCACCCGGTCCAGCCGTGGATGAGCAATCAGAGCTTGACCAGGCACAATCGGGCGACGGACGGATGGGTCGCATCGCGTCCCAGATCGCCAGTGCGCTCTTTCTTGCGCTCCTGGCAGTCGTCTTGTGGGAGGTCGCAAAGCTGGTCAGCGGCACCGGCGACACCAAGATGCCGCACGTGTGGTCGATTCTGGCCCACTTCGGCACCACGACATCACAGGGCGAGCCCTACAGCACCTTCATGCTTCTGAACGTCTGGTCGACTGCCAAGGCCAGCTTGACCGGTCTGGTACTGGGTGTAGGCCTCGGCATGTTGACCGGGATCGCCATCGCACGATCACGGCTGGTCGGCTACGGCCTGACGCCGTTGGTTGTCGCCGCCCAGGCCGTGCCCATCGTGGCCGTTGCCCCTGCGCTGGTGCTGTGGCTCGGCACCGGGGCGGCTACCAAGGCAGCGATTGCCACCTACCTCACCTATTTCCCCGTCACCATCGCCACCACCAGGGGCATTCAAGCAGTACCGGCCGAGAGCCGTGAGCTGTTCCACACCATCGGCGCCTCGAAGCGAACGGTGTTGTTCGGGCTCGAGATCCCCTTCGCTCTGCCGCTGATTTTCGTCGGTCTCGAAACGGCCGCCGCGTTTTCGGTCGTCGGGGCCATTGTGGCCGAACTGCCATTCGGCTCGCCCGACGGTCTCGGCGTGGTCATCCTGACCTCGTGGCAGTTCTACATCTTCCAGCCCGAAGCCCTGTATTGCGTTGCCCTGGCCGCCTGCTCACTGGGAGCGGTGTTCGTGCTGGGCATTCGAAGTATCGCCTACTTCTCGCTGGGATCAAGATCGCAAGGAGAGGTGCTCTAACGATGGCTGACCAAGCTCTTGGGCTCATGGCTCAAAACCTGACAAAGCGGTTCACGGGATCCGGCTCCGATGTGCTGGCCCTGGACGGCATCAATCTCGAAGTGCCAAAGGGCGGCTTCACCTCGGTCATCGGGCCGTCGGGTTGCGGAAAGTCGACCCTGCTTCGCATCTTGTCCGACCTGATCGAACCGACCACGGGACAGGCCGAGGTCAACGGCAAGTCGCCCCGCGAGGCCCGCGAGGCCCGTGAGTTCGGTGTGGTCTTCCAAGCTCCGAACCTTCTGCCGTGGCGCACGGTTCTAAAGAATGTCACTCTGCCTCTGCAGGTGATGAAGGTCGACCGAGCCGATCGGGCCAAGACCGCAACCGACATGCTCGAACTGGTCGGCCTTCCGGGTTTCGAGCGCCACCACCCCTGGCAACTCTCAGGCGGCATGCAGCAGCGGGTAGCCATCGCCAGGGCGCTGTCCATGCAACCGAGTGTGCTGTTCATGGACGAGCCGTTCGGGGCGCTCGACGAGATCACCCGAGATCGTCTCAACCTAGAGTTGATACGGATCTGGGCCCAGACATCGGCCACGATCATGTTCATCACCCACAGTCTCACCGAGGCAGTTTTTATGTCGACCCAGGTGGCGGTCATGTCGGCCAGACCAGGCCGGATCACCGAAGTCATCGACATCGACCTGCCGGCTGAGCGCACAGCAGAAACCCGCGACGACCCTCGTTTCTACGAGCTGGTCATCGAGGTCCGCCGAGCCTTGAGCGCGGCGGCCGGGGTTCACTGATGGCCACCGTCTCGATGATCGACGAAGTTGATGCGGCCGACGATTCGCCCGTCGCGCAGCCAAGGCGCACGGTGCCGGTTGCGGTGATCGTGACCCCAATCATCTTCTTCTCGATCTTCATCGGGGCGTGGCAACTGCTCGTGCGCGCCGCCGACATCCAGGTCCTGCTGCTTCCTGCACCTACCGACATCATCGACCGCTTCTTCACTGACTTCGGCCTGCTTTTTGAGCTGGCACAGAACACGGCGATCGAAGCCTTCAAAGGGGTCTTAATCGGCTCGTTCCTTGGTGTCACGCTTGCCGGGATAACCCAGCCATTCCGGTGGCTGAACCGGGGCTTGCTGTCCTACTCATCGACCGTCAAAGCATTGCCGGTCGTAGCACTCTTCCCACTAACGACCATCTTCTTCGGTGTGTCGTCAACCGCAGTAGTGGCCATGGTGACGATTGCCGTTTCGCCGATCATGTTCACCTACGCGTCGCGGGGATTCAGCGGTACATCCGAACATGACGAACTCATGCGATCGATCTCGGCGGGCCCGCTCACCCGCTTCTGGAGCTTGGTGCTGCCCCGGGCGCTGCCCTACGTGATGACCGGACTCAAGACCATCGTTCCGCTTTCGATCATCATTGCCATCATCTCGCAGTACTTCGGGGGCAGCGTCACCACCCTTGGCTCCTATATCCGCCGCGAGTCAACCAGTCTGCACACCGTCGATATGTGGTCGGCTATTGTTATGGCTTGCACGCTCGGGATCACCGCATTTGTTGCCGTTTCGCTGCTCGACAAGTTCTTGTTGCGCTGGCATCCGTCGAACCGCTAAACCGTTATAAAGAGTAAAAAACACAGAGTATTTAGGAACAGACAGTATTTAGGAACAGTACGTACAACAAAGGAGAAGTACACATGCGTGGTATCAGATGGACAAGGTTCCTGGCAGCCTTCTTAGCCCTTAGTCTGCTCGCGGCAGCCTGCGGAAGCGACGATGAATCCTCGTCGGGCGACGGCGGCGACCTGACCGACGTCACGCTAACGCTGCAATGGGTCACACAAGCCCAATTCGCCGGCTACTACGCCGCTCTCGATCAAGGCTTCTACGAAGAAGAAGGCTTGGATGTCACCATTCAGCCCGGTGGCCCAGATCTCAATGGCGTGCAGCTTTTGATCTCCGGCCAAACCGACATCGCCATCCGCCAATTCGGCGACGTGCTGACAGCCCGAGGAACCGGAGCCGAGGTCGTCAGCATCGGACAGACCTTCGAGCGAGGGGCCTATCGATTGGCGTACTTCGACGACGCTGGTATCAGCGGTCCTGCCGACTTCGAGGGCAAAGTCATCGGGCTATGGGGTGGTTTCCGGCCGCAGGCTTCGGCCACCTTCGGCAAACTCGGCTTGAACATCGAAAATGATGCCGAAGTGTTCACCCAGGGCTTCGACATGGTCGCCTTCCTCGACCGCACCCTCGATGTGGCATCGGCCATGACCTACAACGAATACGCCCAGGCTCTGGCCGGCAACACCTCCAATGCCGATGTCATGCTGTTCAACCCCAACGACTATGGCACCGCGACCCTCGAGGACACGATCGCAACGACCACAAGCTGGTTGGCCGCCAATCCTGACGCGGCCGAAGGCTTCCTGCGGGGCACGGCTCGGGGCTGGATCTTCTGTCGCGACAACGCCGAGGCCTGCATCGACATTGTGTTGGCCAACGGCACGGCCTTGCCACGTGATTTCCAGACGTGGCAGATGAACGAGGTCAACAAGCTGATCTGGCCGTCCGAGAATGGCGTTCTGAACCTGACCGATGAAATGTTCGACCAGACGGCCGACATTCTGTTCGAGTACGGCGTCATCGACGCAAAGGCCACAAAAGACTCCTTCGACATCTCAGCCCGCAACAAGGCGGTCAGCAAAATGGCCCAATATGACATCTACGGCAGCAACTTCGAGCCGCTCGACCTCGACCCGAAACAGCTGTTCGGCGGCTGACCCCAACACTCAAACAAGCGGGAATAATGCCCCGCTCGGAGCCCGGACTCACCGGGCTCCGAGCGGGGCTTGCCACATAGCTGCAAGAAAGGTCGCCAATGTCCGAGACTGTTCGATGTGCACTAATTCAGACAACGGGTATCAGTCCCCGCGAGGCCATGGTGGCCCAGCAAGTTCGGCTAATCCGTGAAGCCGCGGCCGGCGGCGCTCAGATTGTGGGCCTGCAAGAGCTGGCAACCGGGCCCTACTTCTGCCAGGACGAATCCGACGAGTGGTTTGACCTGGCCGAGGCAGTGCCCGACGGCCCGACCACAACCGAGATGATGGCGTTGGCCGCTGAGCTTGGCATCGTGCTTGTAGTGCCGCTCTTCGAGGCCGAAGACAACTTCTATTACAACACCGCGGTGGTGATCGACGCCGACGGGTCCTATCTCGGCATGTACCGCAAAATCCACATCCCGTACGCCAAGACCTACCGCGAGAAGTACTACTTCAAGCCGGGCAACACCGGCTTCCCGGTGTTCAAAACCAAGTTCGCCAAGATCGGCGTCTACATCTGTTACGACCGCCACTTCCCCGAGGGGGCGCGGGCCCTAGGCAAGAACGGGGCCGAAATCGTGTTCATTCCGTCGGCCACAGGGGGCCGGTCCAAACGGTATTGGCATGTCGAGCAGCGGGGCCATGCGGTGGCCAACGGCTACTTCGTTGGAACCAGTAACCGTGTCGGCACCGAGTCGACCGGGCCCAACGAGTTCTACGGTCACAGCTACTTCTGCAACCCATACGGAGAGATACTGTCCGAGGCTGGCGAAGAAGAAGAAGTGATCTTTGCCGATCTCGACCTGGGTTCATTGCGAACCACCCGCATAGACCTCCCGTTCTGGCGGGACCGCCGGCCCGAAACCTACGCCCCTCTGACCGCCCCATGACAGCGTCGAGTGCGATGACAGAGGAAGAGGTCGTCGACCTGTGCCGTCGCCATTCACTGTTCGAATGGGGGACCCAGAATGTCGCTCCTCGAGCAATAGCCCGGGCCGAAGGCTGCTATCTGTACACCGTCGCCGGTGATCGCATCCTCGACTTCAGTTCGATCGCGATGAACGCGAACATCGGCCACGGCGACCAGAGGGTGACCGAGGCCGTGGCGACCCAGATGGCCAACGTTGCCTTCGTGTCACCGTTCATGGCCACAGAAGTCCGAGCCCTCGCGGCCCAGAAGTTGGCCGAGGTAACGCCGGCGGGTATGTCGAAGAGCTTCTTCACGTTGGCCGGCGCCGATGCAAACGAGGTTGCGATGCGGACCGCCCGGCTCGTTACCGGCCGATCGAAGATCCTCACCCGTTACCGTTCCTATCACGGCGGCACCCGAGCAACGCTGGCTGCATCTGGTGATCCGCGGCGTTGGCCGGTCGAGGGTGGCATGGGCGACATCGTCCGTATCCCTGACCCGTACCACTACCGATTTCCGCTCATCGAAGACGCTGCCGAGTTCCGCGATTTTAACCTGAGCCAGATCGACGAAATCATCCGGCTCGAAGGGCCCCACACCATCGCCGCGGTCATGGTCGAACCAATCACCGGCTCGAACGGTCTGATCGTGCCGCCTGACGGGTGGCTTGCCGGTCTAAAACAGCTGTGCCAGAAGTACGAGATCCTGCTCATCTGCGACGAGGTGATGAGCGGTTTCGGCAGGACCGGGGCTTGGTTCGCAGTCGATCACGAGGGGGTCACCCCCGATATCATGACTGTGGCAAAAGGCATTACTTCGGGCTACGTACCCCTGGGAGCCTGCGTGATGAGCGACTCCATCTCGGAGTTACTGGCCGACATCCCTATCGGTTCCGGGATGACCTATCAGAGCCACCCGGTCGGCCTGGCCGCCGCGGTGGCCACCATGGCGATTTACGAGACTGACGATCTGATTGCCCGCTCGGCTTCTCGGGGTCAGTACCTGCTGCGGGGCTTACATGAACTGCAGTCGCGCCACGCCAGCGTCGGCGACGTGCGCGGCAAAGGTTTGTTCACCGCTCTCGAACTCGTCTACGACCGCGAAACCCGCCAGGAACTGTTCCCGCTCACAGGTCCGGCGGTTCCCGCCGCGGACGAGATGAAGGCCGTTTTCGCCGGTCGAGGTCTCCACACCGTGCTTCGGGGGCCGTGGCTGTTCGCCGTACCTCCGTTGGTGGTCACCGAGGAGCAGATCGACTGGGCTCTCTCAGTCTTCGACGAGGCCTTGGACCATGCCGATGCTGCCACCAGCAGTGCCGGCGCGACACCCCCGCCCCATCTCGCCTAGAGACCCGCCAGCAGGAGATCCCGTGACAATCGCCATCACCGGCGGGACGGTCGTTACCGCTATCGACGCCGTCCTCGCTGATGTACTCATCGATGGTGAGATCGTCATCGGCGTCGTCCACCCCGACAGCGAACTGTCGCGGAGCTTTGCCGGAAACGCCGACCAGGTGATCGACGCCACCGGCATGTACGTCGTACCGGGCGGCATCGATGCGCACACCCATCTTCAGGCCACGGGACAGATCGCCCCGGTCCTCGACACGTTCGAGACCGGGACCATCGCCTCGGCCTTTGGCGGCACAACGACGATCATCGACTTCGCTTACCTCACCGACGAAGAACGACTACCCGACGGCTTCGAACGCCACCTGGCCACCGCCGCCGGTGAGTGCGCTGTCGATTATGGCTTCCACATGATGGTCTCCAGAGTCGACGGCCAGTCGCCAATTGAAATGGATCTGCTGGTCAACGAAGGGGTGAGCAGTTTCAAGATGTTCATGGCCTATCCGGGCCGGCTCTATTCTGACGACGGGCAGATCCTGCGGATGATGCAACAGGCGGCCAAGAACGGCTCGTTGATTCAGATGCATGCCGAGAACGGCATCGCTATCGACGTGATCCGCGGTCAGGCCGTCGACCGGGGCGACGTCGACCCGGTCTTCCATGGCATCACCCGCTCGCCCATACTCGAGGCCGAAGCCGTGCACCGGGCAGTCGCTCTGTCAGAGGTGGCCGGATCGCCGCTCTACATTGTTCATCTCTCCTCGGCTAACGCCCTCGAAGAGGTCATCGCTGCACGTGATCGGGGTCTCAATGTGTTCGCCGAGACCTGCCCCCAATATCTGTTCCTCGATCTCGACGATCTCGACCGGCCCGATTTCCAAGGAGCGAAGTTCGTCTGCTCGCCACCGCTGCGGCCAAAAGAGCATCAGGAGCACCTGTGGCGAGGGCTGCGGACCAACGATCTGCAGGTGGTCGCCACGGACCACTGCCCGTTCTGCTGGGACCAGCGACAAATCGGTCGGGACGACTTTCGTAACATCCCAAATGGTCTGCCGACCCTCGAGCATCGGATGGAGCTCATGTACCAGGGAGCGGTCGCCGAGGACCGAGTTTCGTTGAATCGGTGGGTGGAGATGTGTTCGACCGCCCCAGCCAAGATGTTCGGCCTGTATCCAAAGAAGGGCACCATCGCTCCCGGCTCCGATGCCGATCTGGTGGTGTTCAACCCGAACAGCCCGCACAATCTGTCGGCCGAAACCCATCACATGAATGTCGACTATTCCTGCTACGAGGGCATGGAGATGACCGGGCAGGTTTCAAAGGTGTTTCTCCGCGGGAAGCTTGTGATCGACGGCGTTGACTACCTGGGCAGAAAAGGCGACGGCACCTACATTAAGCGAGACGTTTCTTCGAACCTGTTGTGACTGGGAACACCGCGGATTGGTCCGAGTCGCCTGGCGAGTTCCTCGAGACCCAGGGGTTTTCGGAGCGTCGCACAGATCTATCAGCAGGGTCTCCTGGGTTCGCGACCGGAGCCGGCGGGGTCCGAATCCGATACCGAGCCGAGGGCCCTCGAGAGGCTCCGGCACTGGTGTTCATCCATGGCTGGTCGCAGAGCCTCGACGCCTGGGATCTCTTGTTCCACGACGACCTGATCGAGCGGTTTCGTCTTGTCGCATACGACCTCCGGGGTCACGGCCGGTCCGGCAACCCGGCCGGCGCCGAAAGCTACCGTGACGCCAAGGTGTGGGCGGACGATCTTGCGGCGGTGATCGACAAGACCTGTGACCGCTCTGCCCCTATCGTGCTCGTCGGCTGGTCCTACGGAGGCTTCGTCGTAAGCGACTACCTCCGTCACCGTTGGTCCGAGCGGGTACGGGGAATCTGTTATGTCGCAGCGTCGGTCAATCTGGATGAGCACCAGGTGCCGGATTACCTGGCACCGGTGTTTCCTCCGCTGGCCGAGCGGGCCGCCTCCGCCGATCCGGAGGAGGCAGAACTGGCCATTCGGGAGTTCGTGGCTCTCTGCACCGCGCAACCTCTCGACCCGGAACGATTCGAGGCCATCGTCGCCACCAACCTCCTCACCAGCCCCGAAGTCCGGGCCTCCCTCGCGGACCGGGTGGTCCACTCCGACGATCTACTGGCTGAGCTGACGATTCCGGTGCTGATCATTCAGGGAACGGACGACCTCATCGTGTTACCGGCTACCGCCGATTACATCGCAGACCGATGCCAGCGCGCCCGAATCGTCCACTACGAGGGTGTGGGGCACCTGCCGATGGTCGAGGCAGCAGAACGGCTCACCGCCGATCTGGCCGACTTCGTTGTGCAGGTGGCGGCCCCGTAGTTGACGGCTGAATCCGTTACATCATGATCATTAGGCGGGCTGGTAATCAATGATGAAGGCTGGTCAGACCTCAATCCAGGCCACCGAACTCCGGCAACGAGTCGAGGCCGGCGAATACCCACCAGGTCCGATGGGGCCAAAGGTCGAAGCGGTCTGCGACTTCGTTCTGAGCACAAGCGGCACAGCCCATCGGGGCGCTGAATGAACTGTCCGACATCGCTTTGCGGGAACGCCGGCAGTCAGGTTTGGTAACTTGCCACCAAGTCCTCAATCGGAGCGGTAGAACGACCGGAGACGGCACACGAATGGAACCGTACCAACGGCGAAGCAACCACTTCGAAGCGTTGTTCGCCAATCCCAAACTGATCTGGATGGGGCAGAACACCAATCACCTGCCGAGCCATCCCGATGTGAAGCGGGCGATGATCGCGGCCATCGAAGACGAGGTGTATCACTCCTACGCTCCCCCGGCCGGCCTAGCCGAGCTACGCCGCCTGATTCTCGACGATTTCGAGGTTTCAGATGCCGACGCACTGATCACCGACGGGGCCATCGAGGGGCTGTACCACGCCTGCCGACACTTCATCCGACCGGGCGATCGCATGATCACCACCGACCCGACCTGGACGTGGCCTGGGGCCTTCGCAAAATTGTCGGGAGCCGAAGTCGTCGCTCTGCCGATTTACGAAGCTGATCAGAACTACAAGCTGACGGCCGACCAACTAGCAGCGGCGGTCGCCGATGGCGGAGCCCGGCTGATCTACATCGTAGACCCGCTCAACCCGCTTGGGATCTGCTACACCGCTGAAGAGATCGAAGCGTTCGCCGCCATAGCCCGCTCCGCTGAGGCCTACCTGATCCATGACTGTACCTATCGCCATTTCGCCTACGGCCACACCCTGGCCTACCGGTACTACCCCGAGCGGACCATAACGACCTACAGCCTCAGTAAGTGGCTCGGCGCGGCGGGGTTGAGAATCGGTGCTCTCATGGCCCGGCCATCGTTGCTGCAGACGCTGTCCAACGGTCAGCCCAACAGCCTCGGCTCCAACGTAGTGTCCCAGCTCGGGGCCATCGCCGGGTTGAAAGCCAAGGACGAGTGGTTTCCCGAGGTGCTGCGGATCTCCCGTCACAACCAGGGTCTTATTCACGCTGCGGTGCAACAGATCGACGAGCTCACGATGCCGATCTTCCCGTCGCATGGCAATTTTGTCGCCATCGATTGTTCTCGGGCAGGCATCTCGCCCGAAGCTCTCTGCGATGGGTTTCTGCGGCGCGATATCCAGATCCGCCATGCCGGCTACCACACCGATCGTTATGCCGACCGCTTCATCAAGGTGAGCACGACCGTACCGACGCAGCACACCCAACAGTTCTGCGATGTACTGCCGGCCGTGGTAACCGAGGCCCTTGCCTCACAGCCGGCAACCGAAAAGCACTATTAGGGGAACCCCTGTGGGTTCCGGACGCATTCCACTAAAGCCAATACGGGAGACAAGAATGGACTTGGGACTGAGCGGCAAAGTTGTACTCGTAACCGCCGCCAGCGGTGGACTCGGATTTGCCATCGCCGAGGAGTTCGCCTCCGAAGGTGCGACCGTTGTCGTTTCGGCCCGTAATCCAGACCGACTCGATGCCGCAGTCGAAGCGATTAGAGAGAAGACCGCAGGAGTGGCCAGCGCTGTGGTGGCGGATATGACGAACGCCGATGCGGTCGAGAACATGGTGCGTCAAACGTGCGATGAATTTGGCGGCATCGATGTACTCGTGAACAACACCGGCGGCGCGGCCACGGCCCCATTCATCGAAATGTCCGACGACGACTGGCGCGCCGCGACCGAGGTCAAGATCATCCCCCAGATCCGCTGCGCACGCGAAGTCTTTCGCACCATGATCGAGCGCGGCAGCGGCGGGCGCATTGTCTTCATCGCGGGGACCCACGGCCGACAACCCCATGCCCATGCGATCACCGCCGGCTTTTGTAATGCCGCACTCCAGAACGTCAGCAAGGCATTAGCGGAGGACGGCGCACCACACAACGTGCTTTCGAACGTTGTCAATCCGGGCCCGTTCGCGACCGAACGTATGGTCTACCTCGCTCAAGAGAAGGCGGTCGAAGACCAGATCTCGCTGGAGGAGGCCACCGCGATACTGGCGGACGAAACCGTTCTCAAACGCTACGGCGATCCGCGCGAGCTTGCCGCGTTGGTTGCCTTCGTGGCATCGGAACGGGCCAACTACATCACCGGAGCGATGTTCGACATCGACGGTGGCCAGGTCAAGGCGCTATAACCCGAAAAACTCACAACGGAGAACTTGACGATGCCATACGCGCACGCTGACGGCGTGAATCTGTACTACGAAGACACCGGAAGTGGTTTTCCGATCGTGTTCGTCCATGAGTTCGCCGGCGACTATCGAAGCTGGGAACCGCAGATTCGGTTCTTTGCGCGGCGATACCGTTGCATAACGTTCAACGCTCGGGGCTACCCGCCTTCCGATGTGCCGCTGGATCCCGGCGCCTACTCGCAGGACCAGGCCACTGATGACGTCGCCACCGTGATGCAGGCTGTCGGGATAACCAAGGCACACATTGTCGGGCTTTCGATGGGCGGGTTTGCTGCGCTTCACTTCGGCCTTCGTTATGCAGAGATGGCGGAATCCATCACCGTTGCGGGAGCTGGTTACGGGGCCCGGGCCGACCAGCGCGAACAGTTCGAGTCGGACTCGGACGCTCTCGCCGATGAGTATGAACGGATCGGTTCAGAGGCGATGGCCGAGCAGTATGCCAACGGCGTTTATCGGCTGCAGTTCAAGGCCAAAGACCCGAGGGGCTGGCAGCAATTCAAGGAGATGCTGGCCGAACACTCGGCGACCGGGTCTGCCCTCACGATGCGAGGTGTCCAAAAGATGCGCCCCTCGCTGTGGGACCTCGAGGACGGTCTTGCCGCCATGGCCGTGCCAACGCTGATCGTCAACGGCGACGAGGACGACTGGTGCCTCGATCCGGGTGTCTTCCTGAAGCGCACAATCCCAAGAGCTGGCCTGTGGGTCGTTCCGAAGACAGGCCACACCATCAACCTCGAGGAGCCGGACCTGTTCAATACTGGCGTTGCCGAATTCTTTGCCATGGTGGAAGCCGGACGGTGGGCGGAAAAACGTTTCGCGCCCGGCGCATCGGCATTGCTGTCGGGCCTGGGCGATAACACTGAGAGCGAGGCGTAGTGGCGGGCGGTGCTATGGCGCACAGTGCCGCGGAACGAGTTGACGAGCAGCGGCTGTGGCGCCGCCACATGGAACTGGCGGCGATTGGGGCAACACAAAAAGGCGGTGTCAACCGTCAGGCCCTGACCGCAGAGGAGTTCGATGCTCGCCGCCTCCTGGTGACATGGGCGACCGAGCTGGGACTTCAGGTCTTCACTGACGACATCGGCAACCTCTTCCTGCGTCTTGAGGGGACTGACCCCGAACTCGCGCCGGTTCTGACAGGTTCGCACATCGACACCCAGCCGACCGGAGGCAAGTTCGACGGCGCGTACGGCGTACTGGCCGGGCTCGAGGCGGTGCAGGCGATCATCGAGGCCGAGGTTCGGACACGCCGTGCCGTCGAGGTCGTCGCCTGGCTAAACGAGGAAGGGTCGCGCTTCACTCCTGGAATGATGGGCTCCGAGGCATTCGCCAAACTACGGGGATTGGACGAGATGCTCAACGTCAAAGATCGTGACGGGGTGTCAGTGAGCGCGGTGCTACCTGAGGCCCTGGCCGCCACACCGGAGGCGATTCACCGGCCACTCGGGTCCCCGGTCGCAGCGTTCGTCGAGGCCCATATCGAACAGGGACCGGAACTCGAACGACTCGAAAAGACGATCGGCGTTGTCACCGGTATCCAAGGTGTGCGACGGATCCGAGTGGCCGTGACCGGCGAAGAAGCACATGCAGGGACGACGCCGCGAGCTACCCGCCGGGATGCTTTGGAAGAGTCGTCGCGGATGGTGGCTGCCCTCTACCGCGGTTTGTACATAGATGACGACGTCAGGTTCACCGTCGGCATGATGCAGATCGAGCCGAACGTGCCGTCGGTTGTAGCCGCTCGGGTGGTCTTTTCGGTCGATCTTCGCCATCCCGATACCGAGACGCTGGCCGACCTTGCGGACTGCGTCGATGCCATCTGCCATCGAGAGGCATCTATGTGCGAAGTGGAGATTTGGCAGATCGCCGAAGCCCAGTCGATCCACTTCAACGAGCTGGTCGTCGACACGATCCAAGCCGCAAGCGATCGGCTCGGTCTGGCCAACATGCGTATCTTCTCCGGTGCCGGGCACGACGCCCGTCAGTTACATTTCGTTTGCCCGACAGGCATGATCTTCGTGCCGTGCGAGGGAGGCATCAGCCACAACGAGGCCGAAAACGCAACGCCAAGTGATCTAGCCGCTGGAACCCGGGTGCTGGTTGAAACGTTGCTCGAATTATCAGAGACTTAGTTTCAGGTAAGGTCGATGACATGAGTATCAGGATCGCGGCGGTTCAGCCGAGGACGTTCAGCGGAGATGACGAGGCCAAGAACCTCGATGCCTGTCTTGACTACATCGATCAGGCGGCCGACGCGGGAGCGAAATTCGTTTGTCTGCCCGAGATGTATCCCGGGCCGGTGCACCCTTCGATCGATTTTGACACTACGGCGCTCTACGACAAGGCTGCAGAACGACAGGTCTATTTGATCCGCGGTAAGCGGGAGCCAGCGGGCGATCAGCACAATGTCTGCGCTGAGGTCATTGGACCGGACGGCAAGAGCGTTGGCCTCTATCGTCGGACCACACCCTCCGGCCCGTACATCTACCAAGATCTCGAGACTTGGAGCATCGACTACGCACCGGCCGATGGCCTTCCGGTGTTCGAAACAGAGTTCGGCAAGATCGGTGTCCTCATATGTAGTGAGGTGTATGTCCCGGAACTCACCCGCGTACTCGTTCTCGCCGGTGCAAAACTGATCTTCTACCCATCAGGCGGGCACATCAACGAACTTATGGGCACCTGGAAAATCATGTTGCAGGCTCGCGCCATTGAGAACCTCATCTACACGGCCGCCTGTCAGAACATGTATGGCGTCGAAGATGGCGTCGGCATGATCTGTGGACCAGAGGGCGTGCTGGCCGAGGACGGAGGCGAGGCGGTAATCATCGCCGACCTTGACATGGAACACCTCCAATGGCTGCGAGACCAGGACGAGAAACTCGAAATGCCGAAGAAGTACAGCGTTGTCCCCGGCACCCTCAGATGGCGTAGGCCTGATCTGTACGGCCCCCTGGTGGCGCCTCCTTCGATCGCTCAATAGCACCACGACGACCGATGTCCTGGTTGGCCGCTCCATCGCGGGGGAGGACCGATGACTACAACTGATCCCCGCTCATACCAGTACCTCGAACCCAGTCATGCTTCCATCGGCGTTGGTGGTCGGACGGAGGTCTCGTTGGCAACGTCGACAGACGCGGTGAATCTGTAACTGCGCCACTACAAGCGCCGGATGAGTGCTTACGTGACCTTGGGGGTTCCAGCGACCCGCGTTTGACGCATGTATCGGCGCCACTTGTTCGCGTCGTATCCGGCTCCTCGATGCAAGACGCAGCGGTTGTCCCAGAACACTGTGTCGCCCGGGCTCCAGTGGTGCGAGTACACAGCGGTTGGTTCGGTTGCGAGTTCGTTTAGTTCGTCGATGAGCCGTCGACTATCGATCCCCGACCATCCGATAATCGATCGAGCATGCGATCCGACGTAGAAGTTACGCTCGCCGGTGTTCGGGTTCGTACGCACCAATGGGTGTGCCACTGGAGGCAGAGAGGCCGCGTGGTTGTCGTGCACGGGCGCGATCTTGGACCGACTGAACACATAATCGTGTAGAACATAAAGGTCGTCGATCTCGAGTTGGCGCTCAGGGTCCAGTCGGGCGTACGCAGCCCGCTGGCTGACGAACTCGGTCTCGCCGCCTTCGCCAGGGATTTCGTATCCATGCAAGATGGAGACATACGACGGGACGCTCCGAAACGACGAATCCGAGTGCCAGAGATTGTTACCCTTTTGTGAGAGGGTGTAAGCGTCGGCGTTGTCTCGTTTCGTTGTGGCATCGACCACGTTTCCGATCGTGGCTAAGTAGTCGATCTCGCCGGTGGTACCAAACTTGACGTGACCTTCTTCGGGTTCGCCGAGTTGGCCGGTGAGAGCGAGCTGCGCCTCGTCGGTCATCGCCTGGTCGGGAAAGCAAAGCACCGAGTATTCGTCGATGGCATCGCGCAGCGCGGTGACCGTTTCATCGTCGAGTGTTTTCGCCAGATCGACACCGGTCACTCGTCCACCAAGGTCGAGATGTAGGCGGTCGACCTGCATTAGTTCGGAAAGGGTGTGTTCTGCCAGGCGAAGAACTGCCAGGTGTCGTACTCGTTAGCCCAGACCGGTTTGCTTGCCTCTTTGCATTCGTCAACGAACGATGTGTTCACTCGCACTCCTAATGAGTTTCTGAACTTGAGCAGCGCTCAGACTATCTACTGGGGTTTATGGTTTTCGGAATAACTGGAGGAGAAGCGCCTCTGCCTCTCCATCAGGCTGCACCAGTCCCAGCCCGCTCCCCCCAGAGAATCGACGTCCGCCAGGAACTGGCCGACCAGCGCCGTGACCGGCAGAGAGACGTTCATCGAAGACG
>JABIQM010000152.1 GCA_018699415.1 Acidimicrobiaceae bacterium | reverse complement strand
CGACCCACGTACCCGCAGCCCATACTGCCCCGGCGAGAAACACGGCTCCGATGGCGGCCTGAGCGGCCAAAACTTGCCAGACCGGCTTCCTTGCCCGGATCAGCGAGATGGTGGCCGCCCCGGTGGCTGCCCCCGCCACGAGGCCCCCGAGGTGACCGCCGACGGAGATAAACGGGATTGCGAACGTCAGGAAAAGGTTAATTCCGAGAATCGGCCCGATTCCACCGGCCCAAATGCTCTGGCCGGCTGCTCGCTGAGCGACCGCCATTGCCCCAAACATTCCAAAAATAGCGCCGGATGCCCCGACTGTGAACGCCCTCGGCTCCATGAGGAGCGCACCAAAGGACCCGCCCAGCAGAGAGACCGTATAGAGGCCGATGAACCGGGAACGGCCAAGCACTCGCTCGAGGGTTGGCCCAATCACCCACAGCGCCCACATGTTGAAGGCGAGGTGCATCAAGCCGTCATGCAAGAAGGCCGAAGTGACGAGCCGGTAGATCTCGCCGCTGTCAACAAAGTCCCCGCGAAGTGCGAACTCGAAAATTGGCTTCTGACCAAGATTCATTGGTCTGCCGCCCCAGGCTCCGGCGGCGACAAAGGCAGCCAGGTTCAGACCAATCAAGACCTTGGCAACAATCGGATCAAAGGCCACTGGCCCGCGAATAACTCGCTGCTTTCCGGACCGCAAACATTCCGGACAGTGGAAGCCAACCGATGCCTGCGACATGCACTCGGGGCAAATCGGTTTGTCGCAGCGCTGGCAAATCACACCTGCGGAACGATCCTCGTGTCGATAGCAAGTAGTGGAATCCGAATCACTCACGCCGTCGACCGTATCGCCGCGGCCCGCGTCACGTCGTATACCCACATCACCTGAACGTTGGCACTGGGCGCGAAGAGAACGATTTCGACCTGAGGACCTCTCGGCTCATCGACTCGACCGGGCGCCAACTCGCAACGGGTTAGAGCTGGACGGGGCTTTCGGACATGCCGAGGGCGTTGATTTCGACGACTTCGGTGACGCCGTCAACGCGGTCCTTCATGATCCGCTCGATGCCCGCCTTCAACGTCTGAGTGCTCGCTGGGCAGGTCACGCATGCGCCGTGGAGTTCCACCGTGATCACGCCCGTCGACTCGTCGACGTCGATCAGAGAGATGTCGCCTTCATCGGCCTGAATAGCAGGTCGGATAGCGGTGATGACCTTTTCGACCTGCTCGCGCACGTGTGCGGGCCTTTCTTGTTCATGGCTTGATCGGAGAACCTGCCCACAGTGTGACACCACTGGAGCGCAACGCCGACGTCGCCATTGGCAATTCAACACTCATAAGGTTAGGGGATGCACGCCGCTACCGTCCTCGCCCATCAAGGCGGATGGGACGAGATCGTCATGGTGACGGTCCCGATCGTGGTGTTCGGCGGGCTACTCGGCCTCGCTCGGCGTCGAGCTGTAAAGATAGCGGACGCAGACGAGTCGACCGGCCCAACGAACTGAATCGTTCGAGTCTCCTGGACTCGTGCCCGTCTTCGCCACGAGAACAGGGACCTCCTTACCCGAGTTCAACGTCGTGAGTAAGCGGAGCGGATGTCGCGTTGGTTAGGCAGGACGAATGTTGGCGCCGATGCCGTTGAGCTTGGTGGCAATGTCGTCGTAGCCGCGAGCAATGTGCTCGGCGTCAGCCACCACCGTTTCACCCTCGGCTGCCAATCCGGCGATGACCAGTGCGGCGCCGGCTCGGATGTCGTGTGACCGCACTGGTGCTCCCGAGAGATACGGCACACCTCTCACAACTGCGTGATGGGAGTCGGTTCGTATGTCGGCACCCATGCGGCGAAGCTCATCGACATAGCGGAATCGGCCGGAGAACAGATTCTCCGTAACGATGCCCACTCCCTCGGTTGTCGCGAGGAGGGTCACAAGGAAGGGTTTGAAGTCGGTGGCGAGCCCTGGATAGGGCAGGGTCGAGCAGTCGACCGAGCTGAGCCGGCGTGGGGCGAGAGCCCAGATGCCATCCGCGTCAGGAGAGATCCGCATCCCCATCTCACCGAGCTTCTGACACAACATCACTATGTGTTCGTGACGAGCACCCTTGACGGTGATTTCGCCACCGGTGATACCCACCGCAGCAAGGTACGTGGCAGCCTCGATGCGGTCGCCGATGACTGTGTGGTCGGCGCAGTGGAGCCCGTCAGGCGAGTCAACACCCTCGATCGTGATCGTGGAGGAACCGGCCCCAACGATCTGAGCACCCATCTTGTTCAGTAACTCGCAGAGGTCAGCGATCTCGGGCTCACGGGCCGCATTGTCGATAACTGTGGTGCCCTTGGCACGCACGGCAGCCATCAGGAGGTTTTCGGTGGCGCCGACACTGGGGAACTCGAGGAGCACTCGAGCGCCGAGGAGGTTCGATGCGCGGGCGTGGATGTAGCCGTGTTCGATGTCGAACTCGGCTCCGAGTTCGGTGAGCCCACGGATGTGCATGTCGATCGGCCGGGGGCCGAAGTCGTCCCCGCCAGGCAGAGCCACTCGGGCCTCACCACAACGGGCGAGCATG
This sequence comes from Acidimicrobiaceae bacterium, assembly GCA_018699415.1. GTDB lineage: Bacteria > Actinomycetota > Acidimicrobiia > Acidimicrobiales > Aldehydirespiratoraceae > JAACCU01. The sequence continues at coordinate 31,792 of JABIQM010000152.1, read as the reverse complement.
GGCCCCATCACTACAATGGAGGCGCGGAACTGCTCGACGATCTCGTACGGGGCAACCGGTTCGATCTCGGTCGGCACGCTGATGATCAACGAACCATCTGATCGAGAGACCGAACATCCCGTGGCCCGAAGCAGGTCCGACATCAGTTCGACATCGGTGATCCTCGGCACGTTGTGGAGGCGGTAGTCGCCGGCGGCGAGCAGCGTGGCCGCCATCAGCTTTAACACCGAGTTCTTTGCTCCACCGATGCGGATGGTGCCTTCCAGGGTGGACCCACCGCGAACAATCAATCGGTCGGGTGGGGTTGCGCTGGCAACGTCAGAGGTGGACATCACACAAGAGTCTGCCAGCGAACCAGCGCCGTGACTGCCATCGTGAGCACGACGACAATGGTGAACGGCGCCCTGCGCCAGACAGCGACGACTCCCGCACCGACGCCCCAAACTCGGGCATCAAGGACCAGTCGTTCATCCGTCACAATGGTCTGGACAATGACCAAGGCCGAGAAGAGCGCGGCCGGAACCAGCGCGGTTATCACCTGAAAGGACCGCCCAGCGCTTTCGGTCATGCGGCCCAACCCCAGCACGCCAAACACCTTGAACCCGAACGCGCCGCCCACCATGATCCAGATAGAGGTCCAACTCATAATACGTCCTGCGCCCCTTGACGGCGGCCAAGAAGCCAGCCCGGCACCACACCGAGCACAGCGACCAGAAGCGGGACCCCGGCGGGACTGATCGGCACCGCAGCGATGGCCAGGCCACCCCCCACGAGTGCGGCCACGCGTCCCGGGCGCTCTCGCAAGTGCGGAACCAGCAACGCAATGAACGCCGCCGGAAATGCCGCGTCAAGGCCGTAGGTCTCGGGATCCCCGATCATGGAGCCCAGCAGCGCACCGCCGATGGACCCGATGTTCCAGAACGACCACAACCACAGAGCCGTCCACCAGAACGCGTCGGCGGCAGTCTCGTCGTCATCCTGGATCGATGCCATCGCGGTGGTTTCGTCGATCACGAAGTGGGCACTCAACCCACGACGCAGGCGCGATTCGCCGAAGAATCGCGACACCACCGGCCCGTAGAGAGCGTTTCGAGCGGCAAGTAGCATTGCCGAACCTACTGCCGCATAGCTCGACCCACCGCTGTCGATCACGCTGACGGCGGCGAATTGGCTGGCTCCTGTGAACAGGAACGCCGACATGACGATGATCTGTGGAAGCGAGAGTCCGGCGGCATCGGCGAGCACACCGAATGTCATCCCCACGATGCCGACCGCAAGACTCAACACAAGCCCTTCGCGGCGGTGTTCGGCCACGACCTACTACTCCGGGAGAAGGCCGAGGACGAGCTCGTCGACCAGCCCGGCGAGTTCATCCATGCACAGGTCGAAGGCCGGCTGTTGGCCTGCGCCAGGGTCGATGACTTCTTCCCAGGCTTGTACCTCGCGATCGGCCAGGTTGAGCGCTGCCACGCGTTCATCGAGCGTGTCTCCACCGATGAGCGGGAGTTCTCGCACTACGCGCTTCAACATGCCCGAGATGGGCAGAGCGCTTGGCAACTGTCGGCGCATCCACTGGATGTGTAGCGGTTCCATCGTGAGAATCAGGCTGCTGAGCTCAACATCAGCTTCCGCGAGTTGGCGGCTGCGGTGCCACGGATCCTTGAGCCCATGGCGTTCGAGCGCCGTTCGCGTCCGGATGCTCATTGGCTGGTCGGGGAGCACCAGCGTGCCGGCACTACGCACATCGATCGGCCCAGGGTCGCCGAGCCGGTTCTTGAGCAATGTTGCTGCCATCACCGAACGGGCTGCGTTACCGGTACAGACGAAGGTGACGACGGGACGTTCGCTCATCGCGCTCTTCTCACGAAGATGGCCTCAGCTTCGGCTGTAGGGGGTTCCTGATCGACGGCATCGACATAACAAGCCGCACGGACAAGGACTCGTCGGCTGCGATCGTCTTCGATCCATGCCCGAAACAAGAGGTCAGTGTCGAGTGGCGTAGGCCGACGGTACCGCAACGTGAGGCGGCCGGTCATAGCCCCAGGCTGCTGCGTCAACCGCTGCGCCGCGCCCATCACCTCATCGAAAAGTCCGGCTACGACGCCACCGTGAACAAACCCCGGTGGACCCTCACGAAGGCGGTCGAGGCGGACTCGGCCATCGATCGTGAGTCGGCCGTCATCAAGCTCGCCCTCACCCAGGGCCATCGGGGGGGCGGCTGCGTTCAACACCCCTGACCATGCGGTGAGCTCGCGACCGCGCGGGCGGCGAGAAGGATCCGGATCTCGCTCATACCAGCGCAGCCGCCGCTGGCCGTTCTGCAACGCGATAGTCAACTCATCAAGACCGGCGATCGCGACGGCTTCGTCGACACCGTCGGTTTCGTGCGAGTGCAGCGCGAGCGCAAGGCGGCGCACTGCGGCAGCAAGTTCAGCGCTCATTGGTCTCCGAGGCGGTCGATAAGGTCCACCATCGTGGCCTGAAGCGACTCGGCCGCCGCAGCAAGATTGGCTGTGAACTGTGTGGCCGTCGCCACCGGAGAATCGACCAGGTCGGTGATTGCTTTCACCGCGGTGACCGGCGTGTCGTGGAGTTGGGCAATCCATGCCACTGCGGCAGCCTCCATTTCCTTGACCACGCCGCCGTTGGCGAGGATCCGTTCGTGGTCGGTCGGCGACTCATCAAGACTGTCACCCGTGGTGACGATCCCGAGGCGGCAACCAAGGTCAACGGCAAATCGACGGAGATCAGCGGTTGGAATATCGGCGCGACCGAATTGATCGAAGCCCGGTAGATCGATTCGTCTGTCATGACAAGTGATGTGGGGCCAGGCGATATACACGTCACCGATCTCAGCATTCGATCGTCGCCACCCACCCGCAGTACCTGCGGTCACAACCAAGTCAACGGGACCTGTGCTGAGCGCGACGTGCGTCGACAGCGCTGCCGCTGTCGAACCGACGCAGTCAACACCCGTCGCCGGATCAGCACCGTTGACTGCCAGAAGAACCTCAGGCCGGGTTCCGACTGCCGCGGCGAGTGACAAGCGGACGGGTAAGGCCGCCGCCCAGGCAGGCCCGGCGATCGCAGTGGCTCCCAGGGCAGCCCGAAGCGGCGCGGCTTCGGCCTCCATGGCCATGATGACGGCGATACGTTCCACGGCCAGATCGTACGGGTTTTTGCTGTTGTGACCTTGATTATGTGCGCGTGACGCGTGGGTTGTGTCCACGTACCTCTTTCTGGTCGCGGCTGTTGCTGAGCTCACCCGGCTCTTCCTCTCGCCACTGCAAACCAGTCCGGCATCTGCCGCACCACGGGTTCGCCATCGGGCCAGCCAGCTACCCTAATCAAATGCGTCGCATGCTCTTTCCTGTCTTGCTCTGCTACGCGCCCCCAAGCAACTGTCGCAACTCCGATGACCCAGCTGATTCTGATCTCCTCGTTGGGGTCGCACCGCAACGGCGCATCGCTGGGGAGTTGGAGCCTTGTCTTGTCGAAGAGCTGCCCGGCACCTCAGTGCACGAGTTCATGGTCAACGCAGGTTGATCGTGAGATCACGTCACCCCCTCGGATGGGGTATTGCTCTCACAATGATCACACTGACCTTCCTCATCGAGCCGGCGCTCGCAGCGGTTGCCGCGGAGTCGACCGACCCCGACTATCTCGACGACGCTGGCCGAATTATCGGTTCGCCGGCCGCTGGGCCGGACCCTGAGTATCCCGGTGACCGTGGCGGCTACGCCCAGTTCTTGACCCTCGCAGTCATGATCGGCGGCCTGAGTTTCATTGCCTGGCGTATCACTCGCCAGATCAGCCGCACCACCAACTAAGGCGCACTGGAGAAAGAACTCGGCGTGCACGCGTGTCATATTTCGTTAAATTCCTCTCAGCGGGTACGAAACCTCGATCGTCTCTGCATTACCCCAACTTCTATGACGCCTCGGAGGCTGACATGATGGGCGCCTATGGCCGGTCCCCAGTTCAACGCTGAGTTTGATCCTCGATACGGGGAACTCGTCGACGTCTCACCAATGCTCCGAAGGATGGTGTGCAAAAACCCGTCGATGTTCACATTCCATGGCACGGGCACCTACGTGATCGGGCACGGCGACATCGCCATTGTCGACCCCGGGCCTCGAGATCAAGCTCACATCGAGGCGCTTCTCCAGGCGCTCGACGGAGAGCGGGTGCGCCACATCCTCATCACCCACACTCACGGCGATCACTCCCCTGCTTCCGCCGCCATCGCCGACGCAACCGGCGCTCCCGTACTCGGCTACGGCCCTCACCCATCCCACGCGGGGAGCGAGGGCTCGAACACCGATGATGACGACGACGACCATGACGATGCTGACGATGCTGACGATGACAACCCTGGAACGGCAGCTGACCCCAGCGGCGGCTACGGCAGCGACGACCCAGATTTTGCTGAGAAACATCGTGTCGATACGGAGTTCGACCCTGAGGCACCTCTACGTCATGGCGACGTGATCGAGGGTCCGGGTTACACCATCGAGGCGCTACACACACCCGGCCACATCTCTAATCATCTCTGCTTCGCGCTAGAAGAAGAGAACGCTGTGCTCAGCGGTGACCACGTGATGGGCTGGTCGACCACGATCATTCCGCCGCCTGACGGTGACGTCGCCGCCTACCTCGAATCGCTTCAGGTCCTCATTGACCGGCCGCAGGACCAGCGCCTTTATCCGACCCACGGCGGCCACATCGCCGATCACCACCGATACGTCGAAGCGCTGCTCGCCCATCGCCTCGCCCGCGAAGCCGGAATTCTGAACCAGCTCCAAGGTCGACCAATGTCCGCCAAGGAGATGGTGCTCGAACTCTACGCGAACGTCGCAAAGCACCTGCACAAGCCAGCGGCTCGGTCAGTTGTTGCCCATCTCCGCAAGCTTCATGATGAGGGTCGTGCCGCACCCAGTGTGGCCGACGCGTCCACAACTAGCAGCAAGACGGTCTGGGAACTGAACTAGTCACCCTTGCGTGGCGTGATCACAACCGGGTGATGGCACGCGACATAGTGATCGCCGTCGCCGATCTGCTGCATCTGCGGCTCCTGCGAACTACAAACCGATGTTGCCGAGGGACATCGAGTCCGAAACCGACACCCAGTCGGCGGATTGATCGGTGATGGAATTTCGCCATCGATATTGCCTTCACTCGGATCGACCGTGGGCGCAGGTTGGGGTATGGACGCCAACAAGGCTCGCGTGTAGGGGTGTCGTGGTTGCTCATACAACAGATCGGCGTTGCCGACCTCGCAGGCTTTTCCGAGATACATGACAAGAATGCGATCGCTGATGTTCTTCACGACGCTCAGATCATGGCTGATGAACAGCACAGTCAGTCCGTAGCGCTGCTTCATATCCGCGAGCAGGTTAAGAATCTGAGCCTGTACCGAGACGTCGAGGGCGGAGACGGGTTCGTCGCAGATCAGCACCTTCGGATCGAGGGCCAGCGCCCTGGCGATGCCGATTCGCTGCGCTTGCCCGCCCGAGAACTGGTGGACTCGCCGGTCACCGAACGCTGGATCGATCCCCACCGTCTGCATGAGTTCATCAATACGGTCCTGGCTCCAAATACCTTGACCATCGCCCCAGATCACAAGCCCTTCGGTGATGACCTCACGGACCTTCCGGCGAGGGTTGAGCGAAGAGATCGGATCCTGGAAAATCATCTGAAGATCGGGCCGAAGCACTCGCAACGCCTCACCGCTGAGCGTCGCCAGGTCATGATCGAGGTAGTGAACACTTCCGCTGACCACTTCGTTCAGTCGCACGATCGAGCGAGCAACCGTCGACTTGCCGCACCCGGACTCTCCCACGATGCCAAGTGTCTCGCCCTTCACTATGTCAAAGCTGATTCCGCTGACAGCATGAACGACCTCACGGCGACCGACTCTGAACTCGACAGTCAGATCTTTGACTTCAAGTATTGAGTCTTCGCTTTGCCGCAGAGGGGCGTGACCCGAGCCAGCCATCAGCGCTCCATTTCATGGCCAATTTTGAGGCCGGTAACCGTGACACCGGCGGCAGCGTTGGCCGCAAGCGACTCACGTCCATTCGCTGTGTTTGCCGGATGGTGACAGGCGAATTCGTGGCTCTGGCCGATGCCTTCGGTTTTCGGCACCATCTCGAGACAGTCGGCTTGGGCGTAGTGACAGCGCGGGGCGAACGCACATTGAACGGGAGGATCGATCAGCTCCGGAGGTCGCCCGTGAATCGGATCGAGGCGGGCGTGGCTGGGCTGATCGATACGTGGGATTGAGCGAAGCAAGGCACCGGTATACGGGTGACGTGACCGATCGAACAAGGTCTCCGTCGCCGCTCGTTCGACAATTCGCCCGGCGTACATCACGGCCACATCATCGCAACGGCCTCGGGCTACGCCAAGGTCGTGGGTGATCAGAATCATCGACATGCCACGCTCCTTGCGGAGCGAGTCAAGGAGATCGAGGATGCGTTTCTGCACGGTTACGTCGACGGCGGTGGTCGGCTCATCCGCAATAAGCAGATCAGGCTCACAGGCCAGCGCCATGGCGATCACCACTCGTTGGCGAAGCCCACCAGAGAGTTGATGGGGGTACTGGTGCACCCGCTTGCCGGGCTCGGGGATTCCCACCTGTTCGAGAAGGTCCGTCGCTGCCTCCATGGCAGCCCGCTTGTCGTAGCCGAGGTGGTAGCGGAGCGTCTCAGCGATCTGCTCCCCGCACTTCTTCACAGGATTGAGTGACGTCATGGGGTCCTGAAACACCATCGTCATCTTGACGCCCCAAAAGTGTTTGCGGCCCGCTGCAGCCAAGGCGCGGACGTCTTCGCCATCGAACCGCACCTCGCCGTTCATGTCCGCCGTTCTGGGCAACAGGTTCATCAGCGCCTTCGCCGTCACCGACTTACCCGATCCCGATTCACCCACGATGCCGAGCATCGCTCCCTTCTCCAGGCTGAAGGTCACACCATTGACGGCTTCCACAACCCCACGAGAGGTTGGAAATCGCACACAAAGATCACGGACAGAAAGTTGCGTCACCATCGGTCGACCTAGAACGCCGTCTCGCGGACATCGAAATACTCACGTACCCGATCGCCGGCGTAGTTCAGAGCCAGGACCGTGAGGAACATCACCCCGATGGGAAACAGCGCGACATTGGGGTTTTTGTCCAGATCCCGCGCCTGGGAACCGTCGACAATCGACTTGCCCCACGAGACTGCATCGCCTTCGACCGAGAGGCCGAGGAACGCAAGCGAACCTTCCGCCACGATCGCTATGCCCATGCCGAGAAGGGCGAGAGCGCCCATTGGAATCATGACATTGGGCAGAAGTTCATGGGTGATGATCCGCCTGCTATTCGCACCGAGAACCCGTGCCGCCTGAACGAACTCTCGTTCGGCGAAGACGATCGTGTTGGCTCGACTGAGCCTGCCCACCGAAGCGACGGCCAAGATGCCAAGGGTGAAACTGACCGTCCACTGGTTTCGGTCGATCGTGGCGGTGATGAGGAGGGCAAGGACGAGGGCGGGGAATGACAACAGCGTGAAGAAGCAGAAACTAATGACCTGATCAGTGATTCCTCGGAAGTAGCCGGCGATGATGCCGAGTCCTCCACCGACCACTATCCCGAAGACGATGGCGAGAAAACCCACCAGCAACGAAATGCGGGCTCCGAAGATCGTGCGGGCGAACACATCACGGCCGAGCGCGTCAGTACCGAAGAAATGGGAGAACGATGGGCCGAGCCGAGGGCCACCAGCGCCAACCTTGTTCGGATCCTCGATCGGCAGCCAACTCGCCAAAACCGCAAGAACGGTCAAGAGACCGAGCCAACCAATAGCAATCCAGAACGGCCGACCAAGCGTCCTGCCACTTACATCGGGGCCCTCATTGTCATCTGGCTGTCGAAGCACTCCGGCCTTCGTCACTGCGCTCTCACTCTCGGGTCGAGCCAGCCGTAGAGCAGATCCACCGCGAAGTTGATGACAACAAAGGCCGTGGCGATGACCGTGACTCCAGCCAAGACAACCGGGAAGTCGTCACGAACCACTGCGGTAACGAGCTCACGCCCAACACCCGGGATCAGGAAGATCTGCTCGACCACAAGCGAGCCACCGATCAAGGCACCGGTCTGGACGCCGAACACCGTGATCACAGAAAACAGCGAAGGCCGTAGTGCGTGGCGGAACATGATGTGACGATCCGTCATTCCCTTGGCCCGGGCCATATGGACAAAGTCCTCTTGGAGCGTGGTCACCAAATCCGTACGAAGGAGTCGCTGGTAACCGGCCGCAAGCCCGCTTCCGAGGGTGAACGCCGGCAAGAACAACGACTTCACCTCGCTCCAGACACTGGATTTGTCATAGCTCGACGGGAAGACGCCGGTCTTCAGAGCAAAGACATAAAGGAGCACAACCCCAAGCGCAAAATTCGGGATGGCCAACGCGCCGAACGACACGACCGACAGAACTCGGTCGGCTCGACGGTTCGCCCGGTAGGCGCCATAGACGCCAAGCGGGATCGCCAACGACAACGCGATCACCTCGGCATAAATCATGAGCTTGATCGAGGCCGGAAGCTTGTTCTTCAGGATTTCCGAAACCGGCACGCCTTCACTGGCGAACGACGTGCCGAAGTCCCCGCGCACCGAATCACCCAACCAGAGGACATAGCGTTTCAGCAAGGGCTCATCGAGTCGAAATTCTGCCTTTACTTCTGCAACGATCTCGCAATCAGTCCGAGTGGCGTCAAGGCTCGACGACGTCGACCCGATCTCGCCGCGGGCGACCGCATCGCAGTCGAGTTCGGCGAGCGGCCCAATGATGTTGAAGAGCGGGTCACCCAGAACGTTCATCGCGCTAAACGAAAGGAACGTCACCGCGAGCAAAACCAGAACCAGTTGCGAAAGGCGACTCAGGATGAGCGTCCTCATCTCAACTCCACCAAACGACCGCGTCGAGGTCGCCCTACTCGGCAATCCACGTGTCGTGGAAGAAGGTGACCCCGGCATTGCTGCAGAAGATCTCCTCACCCGTCGGAGCGAACTGCGGACAAATATTTTGAACGCGAGCGTGACTGCCGATCGTCCAGTTGGCATGAGTCATGAAGATGTACGCGTAGGACTCATTCATGTTGACCTGGATGTCACGCCAGATTTCGACGCGACGATCGAGGTCTGCCGTTTGGCGTTGCTCAACCATCAGCGCATCACGATCTTCATCGCAATATCGCACCCAGTTGAGCGCAATGAACTTGTCCGCAGTTGCACACTGCAGCCAGATGACCTCGTTATCAGGGTCGATGGATCCGAACTGGCGCCATGCAACGACCTGCCACTCGCCGATTGCAACATTGGGGATGAGTTGATCTTGGAGGACCTCGCTGACGGTGACATTGAAGAATTCTTGCCACCCTGAGGTGAGCAAATCAGCAACTCGTGTCTGCACAACCGAAGGGCCAGAATGCTGAAACTCCATATTGATCTTGCCGTCGGTGCAGTTGTCGGGAACGTCAGCGCAATAGTCGTCGACTAGTGGTCGAGCAAGTTCGGGTGTGTTGCCTTCTTGGACAACGTCCGGATTGTTCCAAATCAGATCGGGATGGAACATCGAGTCGGCCATCGGTGATGTTCCCTGAGAGATCAGCGCGGAAAACCCGTCACGGTCTGTCGCGTATGTCAGAGCCTGGCGGACACGAATGTCATCGAAGGGTGGCCGACTGGTGTTCATCATCAAGTTGTTGTCGCTGGACAAAAGATTCTCGATCACTCTCACGCTCTCGGCCTCGCGCATTGTGAGAATGGCGTCCGGGTTTGAGGTGATCACAACATCGAGATCGCCGGCCGCCAGTCGGTCTGCGGCAATTGCCGTGTCGGTCTGAATGATGAACTCGATTGCATCCAAGTACACCTCGCCACCCCACCAGTTGGGGTTTTTCACAACGATCGTGCGATCGTCCTGGACCCGGCTCTCGAACATGAACGGCCCAGTACCGATGAGGGTCTGATTCTTACGCGAGTTCGCCTGTGTGGCCTCGGTGTACTCGCTCGGCACGATCATGCCGAGTTGGGAGGTGAGATTGACGGGGAAGTGAGCGCTCTCACCGAGTGGATTGAACTGCACTGTGAGATTGTCGATCTTCTCGACCGCAGGCCCTTCGAAGGCGAAGGGGTAGGAGGGCTGCAGTGCAAGCCCGATCAGCGGATCCTTTAGTTGAACGTTGAACAACGCGATGACGTCGTCGGCGTCGAGGTCAGAACCGTCATGGAAGGTGATTCCGTCGCGCAGCGTCATACGCCAACTCGGGCTGCCCTCGACCTTCTCGAACGACTCGGCGAGCCAGGGGAACCAGTTGCCTTCTGCATCGAAGTACGCCAGCGGTTCGAGCATGGTGAAGTCGATCAGATACGTGGAGGTCGCCAAGCTGTTGGCGCCTGGGTTCAAGCCATCGACTTCGGCTCCCAGCCCGACACGTAGCGTCCCACCGGGGGTAATTCCTCCCTCGATTACCGGAGCCTGCGTCGTGGTGACGGTGGGGACGACTGCGGTGCCCGACGAGTCGTCGGCGGCGTCATCAACATCGGAACTGGAAGCACCGGACGCTCTGCCATCGTTGCCATCACTACATGCACCTGCGAGGAGCACCAGCACAAGAAACGCCGCCGCCAACGTGGTCATGCTGAAACGGCCCGAGTCTAGGATTGTCATGTCCTACCCTTAGCAGAATTCTTAGCCATCGACCAAGGGCCGAACTGTCTCGACTGTTCAAAGTTTGACAGACCATCGGCGTTGCAGCCAAAACTTCGCGGACAACGACCAGTGGACGATCAAGAAGACCCAACGGAATCAACCCATGGTGTTCGGCCGCTAGGCGCAGTCGAGCATGCCTTTCGGCCCGAGGAAACAGCGCTTGCCATGTGCCAATGACTGAAACAGTAGCCCTGATTTGACCGCGTAGCGTGGTCAGTTTCGCCACTCCAAGTAACTATCCCTCGTATGGGGCAGCGGCTTCAGTAACTTCACGCTTGGGTATCCATCCGTCGTCTCGGGAGTCCCGGTGATTGAAGCGCGCGAGCAGAGCACTATGGCAATCGATCTGACCCGCGCCGACGCGCTGATGCGGCTCGGGTCCCTCACTGATCCAAGCCTTGACGATCTCACTCGCGCCCTTCAGATGCGGGTCGCGCTCAACCAGATCAATGCGCCCGCGCTCGCCGTCGACCTCGACGGCACAGTGCTCGACGCAAACGATGCCACTGCAAGCCTGGCCATCGAGCGCGACGATCTGCGAGGCCGACCACTTTGGGCACCATCGCTTTGGCACATTACCGATGCCGACGCGGTTCTTGCCCCATTAATCGAGTCCTGCTTGGACGGCCGCTCCAGTTCGTGCACAATCGAAATTGGGGCGCTCAAGCCGTGTCCTCTCCGGATAGAGATCACACCGATTTTCGACCCGAGCCGTACTGGCCGTCAGCACAGTGTTTCCTTGCTTCTGGCCGAAATGCATTCGCTCACGGATCGACAAGAGACCGACGCGATCATCGCCGCTACCGCGCAGAAGTTGGCCGCTGCAGAAGACATCTTCCGCGCTGTCGCCGAATACACGAGTGATCTTGTTTGCCTTCATGAATCAGATGGCACGTTTACCTATGTCTCGCCGTCGGTGAAGCGCCTACTCGACCTTGATGCGAATGCTGCCGTTGGGAGCCATCCCGTCGACTTGGCTCATTCCGATACGCGCAGCGCGCTCGTGCAGGCACTCCAGGACGCATCCAGACGTGGTTCAGAGTCCACGCGATTCAGGCATCGCCTTCGCCATCGCAACGGCAGCTACCGCTGGTTCGATACAGCGATCACCCCGATCCGCAATGCCGACGGCGTACTACAACAGCTCCAGTCATCAAGCCGCGCCATCACCAAGCAGCGAGAGACCGAACAGAGCCTGATCAAAAAGGCCTTTCACGACGAACTCACCGGTCTGCCCAACAAAGCGCTCCTCATTGATCGGATGACCCAAGCCTTTGCAGCTTCGGAACGGACACAGCAACCAATTGGCGTCCTTCTCATCGACCTCGACGGCTTCAAAACAACCAATGACTCGCTCGGTCACGAGACCGGCGTCACCGCACTCACAAAAGTTGCTGAACGACTGACGGCAATCGTGCGGCCTGGCGACACCCTCGCCCGAATCGACAGCGACGAGTTCGTGATGATGTGCGCTGGCACCGACGGCGCGCGCGGAGCCACCGTGGTAGCACGGCGAATTATCGATGCCTTCGAGCAACCGTTTGTACTCGAGGGACGCGAAGTCCACTTGGGTGTCTCTATCGGCATCGCTACCGCCGTTGGCGACAACGACCCAACTCGCGTGCTTGACAACGCTGACACTGCGATGTTCGAGGCGAAACACCAGGGCCGCGGACACTTCGCCATCCACAATGAGGACGATCAAAATCTCGCGTTGGAACGGCTTCGCACCGAAGAAGCACTCCGGCTAGCCGTCGAGAACAACGAGCTACGACTGCACTATCAGCCAGAACTCGACCTCGAGTCGAACTGTATTGTCGGCTTCGAGGCGCTTGTGCGTTGGCAACGTCCCGGAGGTCAGCTGATTCACCCTGACGACTTCATTCCTCTGGCAGAGGAGAGCGGCCTCATCGTCGATATTGGCAAGTGGGTGATAGCCGAGGCCTGTCGCCAGGCCGCCACGTGGCGCGTTCACCGCACGCCGGACCAAGAGCCAGTACGGATCTGGGTAAACCTCTCCGCCCGTCAACTCGGTGATCCGGATTTGCTCAACTACGTCCAGAGCGCCATCGATGATGCTGGCATCACCACCGACGAGATCTGCCTCGAGATCACTGAGTCTGCCCTCATGGGTGATGCGGAGACAGCGACTGAGCAACTCGATGAGCTCCGTCGACTCGGTATCAGCCTCGGCATCGACGACTTCGGCATCGGCTGGTCCCAATTCGGCTACCTGCAACGGCTACCACTCGACGTCTTGAAGATCGACCGATCGTTTGTCTCTGGCCTTGGCACAGAGAAGAGCGCCACCACAATCGTGGCCGCAATCATCGACCTCGCTCATGCCCTTGGGTTGATCGTGATCGCCGAGGGGGTCGAGACGCGCCAGCAACTCGACGTCCTCACGGAACTCGACTGCGACCAGGCCCTTGGTTTCTACTTCTCACAACCCCAGTCGCCCGAAGCATTCGACGAGGTCCTCACCCCGCTGACGTAGCAGGAACGAGCAAATCGATGGCATTGCAGAACTCAGCCTCGAGTGAACCATTCGGGGCAAGGCCGGTGACCCAACGAGTTGAAGCCGAGTGCCAAACATGCCCAAAGACACGCGCGATCTCCGACGAACTCGGATAGGAATCGCCAATCGCAGTGACGATTAGTGCCTGCTGCTCAGTCTCGACATCGAGCTTATGGGGCCCCGATGCCGGCGATGTCGAACCATATGCGCGCACCAGTGCCTGCATCAACATCGGTGATGCCTCAGTTGACCGGGCGACTCCGGCAAGCAGGACCGTGAGACGTGCATGCGGTGAAGCACAGTGAACCTCTTCTTTCTCAAGTCGCATTCGAGTACGCCGAATCCAGCCCGCAAGTCCGGCGATCAGCAGGTCGTCCTTACTCGAGAAGTAGCGATAGATAGTGCCGAGGGCAACACCGGATCGGTCGGCCACTCCTCGCATCTGGACGGCGTCGTAACCTCCCTCTGCGCCCAGGAGCATTGCGGCTGCCAAAACCTGCTCGCGTCGCTTCTCCTGGCCCGTGGACCGTGGGGAACCTTCTTGACCCATAACCAGAAGTGTGACGGATGACCGTTGCTACGTCGAATCCGCAGTACCGTCGAATCTTATGATTTGCGGACTCCTTGACATCCTCGGTCCTGAAGCGTCTCGCTGGCGAGCGAAGATGCGAAGGCACCGCTATGGGCGCAACGAGACCGTTTTTCGCGAAGGTGACCCGGGCGACACCCTGCATGTGATCGATAAAGGTCGGGTGCTCGTGGAGACCACAACAAGCATCGGCAATGTTGCCGCGCTTTCCGTGCGTGGACCCGGTGAAGTAATTGGCGAATTGGCGTTGGTCGGCAACGGACGCCGCACCGCAAGTGTCACCGCGCTTGAACCAACGGAGACCTTGAGCCTCACACAAGGAATGGTTGAAGACCTTCGCACCACCGACAGCAACTTCGATCGCTATCTCGTGGAACTCCTTGCCGAGAAGCTGGCCGAAACGATGGCCCAACTGATGGAAGTCCTCTTCGTACCCGTTAACTCACGCGTGCTTCGGGTTGTCGACCGCTTAGCCACAGCGTTCGATGACGGACAGATGCCCATCGTTATCCGTGTGCGTCAGGAAGATATTGCCGCCATGGCAGGGACCCGCCGTCAGACTGCGAATCGTCCACTCAAAGCCGCAGAAGCCAAAGGCGCCGTACGAATCGGCCGCGGCAGCGTTGAAATCGTTGACCGCGAACTCCTCCGCGAACTCGGCCGCTGACCCTCAGGTTGGCCGAACTCGTGCAACGCCGTCCGCTCAACGCGACATCGGCGTGCACGAACTCGATGACTTACTCCGCCGGTGGGGGCGGGGGCGGGGCTAGAGCTGACGACCCGGTATCGGAGTCGCGCATACTACTGAGAATGTCGACACCGGTGGCGGCCTCAATTTGCTCAGACATGCTGACCACGGCGGCCGGGAGTTGGCTCATGAGCGCCGGAATACCGCCCGATCCGCCATTGCCACTGCCGTTGTCGATCACCGCTACACGATCGATCGAGACACCGCTGACGGTGGAGACGATCTTGTCGACGAGGTCGGGCAGCATGTTCAACACGAAGATCCGCTGACCGTCATCGCCCGCATCCTGGTACTGATCAGTCAGACGTCGGAAGACCTCAACCTGGGCCTTGCCGTCCTCGATGATCTTGGCAGCTTCAGCCTGCGCCTGAAGCTGCTTCGCTTCGAGGTTGGCTCGAGCCGGGGTTACGACGTCGGCTTCGAGCCGACGACGCTCCAACTCGATCCGAGTCTGCTCTAGCTCCTGCTCAGCCGTAGCCCGGGCGATGTCACCGGCAACCGCCGCTTCCTCTTCCTTAGCCAGAGCAATGGCGTCGAGTTCAGCGGTCCGGACACGAAGCATATTTCGCTCTTCGACGATGTTCTTGTCAGCCTGGACGCCGGCGATCTGGGCTCGTTCACGTCCTGCTGCCTCTGCCTCTTCGGATTCGGCCATCCGATTGGCTTCTGCGACGCGAGCTTCCTTCACGACTTCTGCCGTGAGTCGCCGCCCAACAGACTCCAAGTACAGGTTGTCGTCGGTGACGTTTTGGATCTTCATCACGTCGAGTTCGAGACCCAACGTCTTGATGTCGTCATCGGCTTCATCGATCAACTGATGGGAGAACTTCAAGCGATCCTCATTGACCTCCTCAGGCGACATCGTCGCAAGCACACCGCGGAGGTTCGCCTCCAGAGTTTCCTTGGCGATCTGACCGATGGTGGCCGTCGACACACCAAGAAACCGTTCGGCGGCGTTTTCCAGCAGCCCCTCACGCGACGACACCTTCACGTTGGCGATTCCCTGGACGTTGAGCGGGATCGCTCCAGCCGAGTACGCGTTGGTCACCGATACTTCAAGGGGAATGGTGTTGAGGTCCATCCACGCCACCGTTTCGATCAGTGGAATCCGAAGCGTTCGCCCGCCTCTCAGGATCCGATACCCGACGGAACGACCATCGCTCAAGACGCGGCTGCGCCCGGAGATCACGGCAACCCGGTTGGGCGGACAGATGATGATCAGCGAACTGATAATCAGAACGATGAAGATCAATGCCATTGCGACCGCAAGACCTGCTATCAGAAATCCCATGTGCTTCTCCTGTTATCCATCCGTTGGCTAGTCGAGTTCGAGATCGGGGTCGAGTGGAGCCACATAGGCCACACCGCTCTCGACCCGAACGACAACAACGGGCTTACCAATATCGATAGTTGAGGCGTCGGCTGGAGCAGCGGTCATCTGCTCTCGGGCGCCCGCGATCTCCAGCACGATCTTTCCGCGATGTTTTGCACTCACAGGGAGCGCCACACGTGCAATCTGGCCCTCGAGTTCGGAGTCCATCACCTCGCTCGATGTCGAGTTCCGGCGAAGCCAGGAGAATGCTGCGCTATTGAGACCGCCCGCGACAACACCGACAATCACAGCAAGCACAAACCCGAAGAGAGCACTCGACCCGACGATGTCGCTCAATAGTCCGGTCAGTCCGAAGAACGTCATTATAAATGCAAGGGTGGACAGCGGAATTACCGAAAAGGGGCTATCGGCGTCGCCGCTGCCAAATCCGTCAGCGTCAGCATCGCCCGCAAACGCGAACCAGACCAGCAACGGCGCTCCTACCGCAAGGAAGAAGATATAGAGACCTGTCATACCCATATCACGGGATCATTGTAGTTCGCTTTTTGAAAGGTTCGCCCGCGGGTACGCTCCCGGCTGTGACCGACGCACCGACCGAGACCGTCATCATCAATAACAGCGGGTACCAGTTCCCACCAGCAGTCTTCGAATGGCCCGGGGTCCGCATTCTCGAAGTAACCGCTGAGGCTGATGTACCGAATGATCTAACCGGCGACGTCGTTGTCACGACAACCGAAGGCAGCAGCAACCTCGCCGAGATTCTCGCCCGCGGCATCGACTGGGTTCACACGATCGGCACCGGTGTCGACAATTTTCCGTTTGACGTCCTCGACGGACAGACCCTCACGTGTTCACAGGGCGCGAGCGGCCTGCCGATCGGCGAGTGGGTTTTCGCGCAAATGCTCTCGTTCGCCAAGGCCATGCCTGAAGTCTTCGTTAGCGATGCTCCCGAGACGTGGGGGATCGACAGCCGAATTGGCTCACTCCGAGGCGCCACGGTGATAATCGTCGGAGTAGGTGGGATCGGCACCGAAGTCGCCCGCCTAGCCCTCGCCCTCGACATGACAGTGATCGGTGTCCGTCGACGAGGCAACGCCAGTCCGTTCGATGAGATGACGGTCGTCAACGATCTGAGCAAGGTCATTGGCCAGGCCGACCATCTCGTTCTCGCCGCCCCAGCAACCGCCGAGACACGTCACCTCATCGACACGGCGATGCTCGCTCGAGTGAAGCCAGGGCTCCATCTCGTGAACATCGCCCGCGGCACTCTCATCGATCAGGACGCACTTCGAATCGCTCTTGACGACCAACGGGTGGCGCGCGCCTCGCTCGACGTCACCGATCCTGAACCGCTCCCGGCCGATCACTGGCTCTACGGTCATCCGCAAATCCGCCTCACACCACACACGAGTTGGATGGGGCCTGACGCTCTGAACACGATGATGGCCCTGCTTCGAACCAACTACGACCACTTTCGGCGGGGCGAGCCGCTAGAGGGCATCGTGGACGTTGAAGTTGGGTACTGATAGAACCCTAGGAATGTCACCAATCCTTGAGCGACTCGCTGCCATCGAACTCTTCTCGCAGCTCAGCGCAAAAGAGCTGAGGAAGATCGCCTCATTCATGACGTTGATCAAGATCAAAGCGGGGCGTGACCTCACGGTGCAGGGAACCCCCGGCCGCGAGTTCATGATCATCGTCGAAGGTGAGGCTTCGGTTCGCCGCAACGGCCGCCTCATCGCGTCCCTCGGCCCCGGCGATTTCTTCGGTGAACTAGCCGTCGTCGCAGGCCTGCCCCGCACCGCTACTGTCACCGCCGAGTCCGAAATGCTCGTCGAGACGCTCAACCGTCGCGAGTTTTCGTCGCTACTCGATGCGTCACCTCGACTGGCAAAAAAGATCCTGGTCGGCGCTGTAAAGCGCCTCCATGACCTCGAAGAAGGCGTCGTCCGCTGAGCTACGAGATCGCCGTTGTCGGGAGCGCCAACCTGGACCTCGTCGTCGACGTCAACCAGATCCCCCTCGTCGGCGAAACCGTCATGGGTGGCGACCTTCACCGCTACCCGGGCGGCAAGGGGGCCAATCAGGCCGTTGCTGCCGCGCGGCTGGACCGAAGCGTGGCGATGATCGGCCGCCTAGGCGATGACGAAGGTGGAGCGATCTTGCGCGCCGCCTTGGAGTCCGACGCCATCGACACGTCCCATTTGCTCACTACCGACGGGGTACCCAACGGCGTTGCCCTGATCTCTGTCGACAGCGGGGGCGACAATGCCATCGTGGTGAGCCCGGGAGCCAACGCTCGGCTTTCCCCCGCCGACATCGTGGCAGCCAACGCGGTGCTAGCGGCCGCTACCGTCACGCTTCTTCAACTTGAGGTTCCTCTGGAAACCGTCGAAGCGGCAGCCGCTGCCGCCACTGGAACCGTGATCCTCAACCCTGCGCCGGCCCCAACCGAGCCTTTACCCGACGCCTTGCTTCGCAATATCGATGTGCTGGTCCCTAACCAGACTGAGTTCGCAACGCTGACAGGTCACGAAGGACCGATTGACGCCACTGTTGCAGCTGAACTCGCTGGGCTCCTGCCTTCACCCGCCGTTGTCATCACCCTTGGAGCTGAGGGCGCTCTGGTCGTCGTCAGCGGTGTGGCAACTCACGTAGCGGCTCCTGTCGTCGAACCGGTTGACACCACCGCCGCAGGCGATTCTTTTTGTGGAGCCCTGGCCGACGCTCTCGTTGGCGGAGCGAGCATCGTCGAGGCCGCCGAATGGGCGGTATGCGTCGGCGCCGCCACAACCCAGCGCCAGGGGGCCCAACCCTCGCTACCCACGCGTGACGAGGTCGAGTCCCTACTCCGGCCCTAGCATCGAGACATGCCTATCCCGATGCTGATCGACTGCGACCCTGGGATCGACGACGCCATCGCTCTTCTCACAGCGATGTCTCGAGCCAATCTCGTCGGTATCACGACCGTGAACGGCAACGTCGGGATCGAGCACACGACTCACAACGCCCTTGCGATTGCGCAAATCGCTGGTGTCGATGTGCCGATTCATCGTGGTGCCGTTCGACCGCTGCTCGCCCCAACGATTGACGCCGCCTATGTCCACGGTGCTACCGGACTCGGGTCGGTTGAGCTTCCTACCCTCTCGCGAGACATTGATAGCGATGATGCTGTCGGTTTCATCTTGGACATGGCGCGCAGCGTCGACAACCTACATCTCGTGGCTGTCGGCCCGTTCACCAACATCGCCTTGGCTCTGCGACGAGACCCGACACTGCCTCAGCGTCTCGGTGGATTCACGATCATGGGCGGCGCCGCTGGCCCTGGCAACGTCACCGCCGCCGCCGAGTTCAATGTGTGGGCCGACCCCGAGGCTGCAGCCATGGTCTTTAACGAGTTCCCCATGCTCACCATGGTCGGACTTGATGTCACGCACAAAGTTCTGCTCGGGCCGGCGGAGCGTGACCGTATGCACGCCGCGGGCACGCCTGCGGCGCTGCTCGCCGCCGGGTTACTCGACCATGCAGTCACCATCGCAAGCGAGATACGCGGCTGGGCCGGTGCGCCAATTCACGATGCCTCGGCGGTCATGGCCGTGCTACGACCCGATCTGTTTGAGGGTCGGCCTCACTCAGTCGCCGTTGAAGTCAGCGGCTCGCTCACGCGGGGTATGACCGTGGTGGACCAACGAGTCGGCGGGCGTGACGGCACCGACGAACGACCAGCCAACGCACATGTACTTTTCGACGCTCAATCCGATCAGGTAGTCACCGAGATCGTTGATGCCGTGATCGACCTACGGGTGCAGGATTAGGGCAAGCGATACCGACGGATGGACACGTTCCTCAACTATCTCGACGGAGATCGTGTGATTTACACCTTTGTGCTCACCTGGGTCGTGGCCAGCAGCATCTGGGTTGTGCTCGATTGGCTTGGGAATCCAAGCCGCGGCGCGTTCCGGCCAAAGGGCGAGCGCTACGCGGGCACTTGGCGCGAAGGTCGCGCCGCTCGGCGTCGCATGGTTCAAGAGGACGACGCTGCCGTCCGCACGACGCTGCGTGACGCCTACGGCGTCTCCAGTCTCCAGACCGGGTGGACCCGCGATCGCGAGGCTCGAGTTCTCGATTCCGACGATCTCCTTGTCAGGAACCGCCCTGCTCCCACACCGACGAAGAAGCAGAGACGATTCGTGCGCCTCCCAGAGCTTCGACCTGAGGAGTTGATTGTGCCCTCGGAACCCGTGCTCGCCACGTACAACCAATCGCAGCCGATTCAGGCCCCCCAAGCGATCTTGCCTCGAGGACGATGGCACCTCGGACTCGACCCGCTCATGTTGAGCGCTGGGGGGGCCTCACCAACGGTGGCAACCGTTCGAAGTCGGGTATGGAAGAACCATGCAAATGAGCATTTCTGGGGCACTCAAAACCAGGAGCGGATGCGAACAGGCAAACCCCCGCGTCGCACGAATCCTGGAACAGGAAAGATCGAAACAGCCGCCGTAGATCGGATCAGTACCCGGCCCTATTGGAAGTCGGCGGCCGTCGATCCATTCGGCGACACCACATGAGTTCGATAACCCAGCACTCGGTCGAGTTCAGCCTCTCACTCCCGACCACCGTCACCATTCGGCGCGAACTCCACAGCGATCGCCGTGAGCAGGGAATCCTGCTCCACCACCGTCGAGCGATGAGGATAGGTGACATCTCGGCCAAAGAACTCGTCCTCTGGTCGACCACTGCGCCCATGGCGGTGACGGTCTGCGTGCCTGCCGGTTCACTCATCGTGTGGAATGTGTGGAGAGATAACGGAGCGATGCACGGACTGCTCGGTAACGCCGAGATCCGCACCGTCGAACTCCCCGACGGAGGCGTGCTGCTCGAGTGTTGCGACGGCCATGCTCCCAGCGCATCGACTGACCTACGGGTCGAACTCAGCTTCGACCCGCCACTCGCTCAGCAAGCGTGAGCCCGCTAGCGACCGGACCTCGCCGTCAACTACTACGAGGCCGGTGAATCTCGGCGCCCCACGTGGTTCCAGGTTCAACAATCGTGCGTAGCGCCGTCGACGCCGTAATCAGCCAGCGAACAACGGAGGTCGGGTCAGCGCTACGCGGCAGATCAACCACGATCCCGTGTTTGGCGTGATCCTGCCGCTTGACCCAACCTGACGGAAGCCCCAAGCCAAGGTCGTCAAGACGCTTCAGAGCATTAGGCCCGGTGCCATGCGCAACGCCGAGTTGAGCCAGCCTCGGCTTGCGCCCAACCGCCGCCGGCGTCCATGTTGCCAGAGAAACCGCAGGGCCACGACCCGAGAACCAGGCAGCTAAACCCGAGCGCTCAGGGACGCGCCACTGTTGGTCTTCGTCGAGAAGCGGACCAATATTTATCCAGCCTTCGCCGTCGCCCCGCTCGGACAGTTCGATCATGGCGGCAACCACTGGCTCGCTCTCGTCTCGGTGAAACTCGACAGCCTCGGTCTCGAACACCATCAAGCGACCGTAGCGACTCCACGGAGCCAACCCGACCCGCTACGGTGTGGAGACGTTGCGGACGTCACGTTTCACTCCTGCTTTTGTTGCCGCC
Organism: Acidimicrobiaceae bacterium; assembly: GCA_018699415.1. GTDB lineage: Bacteria > Actinomycetota > Acidimicrobiia > Acidimicrobiales > Aldehydirespiratoraceae > JAACCU01. Next base: position 10,264 of record JABIQM010000152.1, on the reverse strand, counting down.
GTGGCCGTCGCCTCGCTTGCCGGCAATATGCCCGCGTCCAGCCAGGACAGCACAGCGGAGATCAGCGATCTTGAGCGCCGCCGCGACGAGATCACCGTCGAACTCGGTCAGCTCGACGCAGAACTCGGCGTTCTTGATGACAATCTGGAACGGATCGACAACGAAATCGACGTTCGCGAAGCCGCGATCGAATTGGTGGCCGATGAACTCGAACGAGCCGTGAATGCTCGGCGCGGGCCTGAACACACCCGTCTCACCATCGCCCTCGTTGGCTTCACCGCGGGCGACCCACGCTCCAACGCCCTCCTCGATGAGGTCCGGGTTCCCGAAGGCGACGATGAGCCCTCTCGCCGCCGCGAGCTCTACGAGGCGGTCATCGAAGACGCTCGCCGTCAACTGGAGATGTCCGACGAGCAGCTTCGCGTCCTCGCTGCGAAGATGACGGATGTTCGCTCCACGTTAGAGACCGCCCAGACCGAGCAAGCCGCCGTCGAAACCATCCTTAGCGAAACTGGATCGCAGCGAGCCAAGCTCGCCATCGAACTTGATGAGACCGAACGTCGAATCGCTCTTTTACTCTCGCTGCAAGGCAAAGTTTTGCTTACTGGTGAGGTCACGTTCGACGTCGTGAATCGGCCTGTCCTGGCCATCAAGATCGACAACGTCGTCGCCGCTCGACCCCAGGCCGGGATCAATGATGCCGACATGATCTTTGTCGAAGAGGTCGAGGGCGGCCTCACTCGACTCGCCGCCATCTTCCACTCGGAGACGCCAAACGAAGTTGGGCCGGTCCGTTCGATGCGCACCGGCGACTTCGACCTGCTCGCCCAGTTCAACTCGCCGCTCTTCGCTACATCAGGCGGAAATCGAGGGTCGCGCGAGGCACTGCGTAACTCGACCTTGGTCGATATTGGCGCGGCGACCCACGGCGCTCTGTTCTACCGCACTGGTCGCTCCGCTCCCCACAACCTTTTCACTAACCCAGCCAATCTCTGGTCAGTTGGCTCGGGAGAAGACTATGAGACCGGCTCGCCTTCACCGGTCCTTCGGTTCCGTGAATCCGGTGACCCGATCCCTGGCGATCCGCGACCAGCCAACGGTGTGACGATCGCCTACGGCCACACCACCGTCGAATACGCGTGGAACGGCTCGGGCTGGGCCCGTTCCCAAGACAACTCCCCCACTGTGGACACCGCGGGAGTTCGAGCCAGTCCCGCCACAGTGATCGTCCACTTCACCACATATGTGTCCTCCGCCGCCGACGCCGAATCACCCGAAGCAATCACACTCGGTCAAGGGCAGGCCTGGATCTTCACCGACGGCCAGGTCGTGCCTGCGGTGTGGCGTCGAAACGAATTGCTCGATGTCTTCGAATATGTCGATAACAGTGGCAACTTCATCACAGTGCTCCCTGGCCAGAGTTGGATCGAGATGCCTCGCCGAGAATCCGCAACGGTCAACTGAGCTTTCGTGCCGCGCCCGATAGTTCGTTGCCGACCCGACCCGGTCATGATCGCCGGTTTCGACCGCATTCGCAGCGAACTGAACATCCCTACCGTGTTTCCCGATGCTGTGCTCCAGGCCGCCACCGACGCAGTCGTCGCCGGTCCACAGATCCCACCCGGTGCAGCTTCCACGGTTATCGATGCTAGAGACCTACCGTTCATCGCGATCGACCCGCCGGGATCCACGGATCTCGATCAGGCCTTCTTCGCTCGCCGACACGGCGACGGATACACCGTCTTCTACGCCATCGCCGATGTGGCATCGCTCGTCGCTCCTGGCAGCCCAGTCGATCTCGAGGCGAGGGACCGCGGGCTGACCCTTTACAGCCCAGACCTGCGCACGTCGCTGCATCCGGAGTCGATCAACGAAGATGGTGGCAGCCTGCTCGAGGGCCAACAGCGCCGAGCCCTGCTTTGGACCATCGAGGTGGATGGCGAGGGTGTGCTGGGCGATGCTCGACTCGAACGCGCCGATGTTCGCACGCGCCACCAGTTGTCCTACCAAGCGGCCCAAGCCGAAATGGACATCGCTGGCCCCGACGCGGCGCTCTCCCTGCTTCGAGAGATCGGCGAACTGCGACAAGCGCAGGAACGCCATCGAGGAGCAGTGAGCCTGGCCCTCCCCTCTCAGGAGGTCATGTATCAGGCGGATGGCTCGTTCGCCGTCTTGTTCGACGAGTCGCTACCGATTGAGGGATGGAACGCCCAGATTTCGCTGCTGACAGGGATCGCCGCCAGCCGCATCATGCTGGACGCTGGTGTCGGCATTCTTCGCACGCTTCCTGAACCCGACGATCGCACGCTCGGCCAACTTCGCCGGACTGCGAGTGCACTCGGAGTCGAGTGGCCCCGCCAGCAGAGCTACGCCGACCGTGTCCGGTCACTACGCCCTAACACTCCGGAGACTGCCGCGATGTTGAGTCAGGCCGCACGAGGTTTGAGGGGGGCTGGATACGTCGCATTCACCGATCACAACCCACCGTCAGATCCCCGTCATTCCGCCATAGCGTCTACCTACTCACATGTCACGGCGCCTCTTCGCCGGTTGTGCGACCGGTTCGCCAACGAGGTCGTGTTGGCACAGTGTGCTGGTCAGGCACCCCCAGCGTGGGCGACCGAGGCATTGGGGGAACTTCCGAGTCTCATGGGCTCTGCAAAGAACCGGGATCGGAACCTGGAGAGGGCGATGGTCGACTTTATGGAAGCCATCGTGCTCACACCGTTGATCGGCGAGACTTTTGCCGCCGTGGTGACCAACGTTGACAATGATCGCCAACAGATCCGGATTCAGCTACGCGATCCAGCGGTAGTGGTCAAGATCAACACCAGTTCAGCGGGTGGGGAACCAATAGAACTTGGCAGCGAGATCACCATTCGACTCGTCGGTACCGACCCCGGTGAACGACGAGTCAACTTTGTAGTCGTCTAGCAAGACGCAAGGGTTGACTCAGTGTGAGACCATGGCGTCGAGTTCTTTTGCACGAGCGACCCAGCGGTCGACCTCGCCCACGCCACGGATCCGCATGAGATCTGCACGATTGACCCACTCGAGGAGCAGCGTTTCGGTGCATCCGGACTCTGCCGCCAAGGCCTTGCGGCCCTTCTTGGCACCACAAGCTTTCAAAAGCTCGCTCGTAGACCGGATCCCAGCCTTACGCAGGGCCTTGCCATGCTTGACCCCAATACCTTCGATTGTTTCGATGGACCCCACCGTTGCTCTCCTCTGCCTAGAGATGACTGCTTTGCGGTTTTGACGCTAGGCGAGTGACGCAGCGACAAGCTCGTGGGCGCACTCACCGGCGCTCGTCACGGTGAGGCGCTCAGCCCCGGACTCGCCGACGACCAGCGTGTGCTCGAACTGAGCTGTACGGCTTCCATCAATGGTTGAGGCAGTCCAGTCGTCATCCCATACGACCGCATCCGGCGCACCGAGAGTGAGCATCGGTTCAATCGTGAACGAGGTGTCGAGCTCGAGACGAGTCGCCAACCGACGCTCGTGATAGTGAGGAATCTGGAGGTTGGAGTGAAACTCGGTGCCCACGCCATGTCCGATGAACTCCCGAACTACGCCAAGACGGTGCTTCACCGCGTGGCTCTCGATGGCTTTGCCGATATCGCTGACAAGACCACCCGGCGTGACCGCTGCGATGCCAAGGTCAAGCGAGCGCGCCGTCTCACGCACCAGTGTGAGCGAGAGATCATCAACCTCACCCACAAGGAACGTGGCCGACGTATCGCCGTGGACACCGTCCTTCCAGAGGGTGACGTCGATGTTGATGATGTCACCCTCGGCAAGCGGACGACTGTCCGGGATCCCATGGCAGATCACTTCGTTGACGGACGTGCAAACGGATTTTGGAAATCCGCGATAGTTGAGGGGGCTGGGATAACCACCCTTGTCAATGGATGCTTCGTGCACAGCACGGTCAATCTCATCAGTGGTGATGCCTGGCTTCACGAGCGTGCCTGCCATCAGAAGGATCTCTGCTGCATCTCGGCCTGTACGGCGCATAGCGGCAAGCTCGTCGGGGGTCCGGGTGAGCGAGGAGACACTTGGTCCAGGATCACCCCGTAGCGCGTACGGGGGCCTCAGGATCTCCGCAGGGACCCGTCGCGTAGGGCTCAACAACCCCGCCTGAACTGGAGGATAGGACGGTTCGACGCCCACAGCCGGTCGAGTCTGCTTTCGCTTGCGCTTCGCCATGTAACCATCCTACGGGATTTGGGAGTAGCCAACCGCTGAGACCAGTGAGACCCACACGAGTTCACCGGGCTCACTCTACGTTTCAACGGTTCGACCAAACCGGTCCCCACGTCCGTGGCGTTTGATCTAGCCCGTGCCGTCCCGGCCCTGCATCAGCCCTACGACCCGGTGGTCGACCTCAAGGTCTTGGGGTCGTGCGGGTCTCGCAGGTCGATGACATCGAGAACTGGGTCGTATCTCGCTGTGACATAGTCAGCGAAGTCTGGATTGCGACGCTTGAGATCGGAGAGTAGTCCGGCTGGAGTCGCGATAAATGCCGCAACATCGCCTCCCATATAGAACGTCGTGTCTCCGCCTTGCTCGAAGACCAACCCATGCCATCGCGCCAGGACCCTCGCGCGCCGAGGCTCCATAACCATGCCGGAGTAACCGGCATCAACCTCAATCGAGTGTTCCCATCCGGCTCGATACAACGCCTTACTGACCGAGAGACCGAACTCTTCTTGGTTCGCTTGAGGAACCGCAAGAGCGCCGTACTCAATCAACTGTTCGCCCGGAATCGCGGCAAACACGTCGCGCCAACGGTCGCACAACGGAAGCTTCAGGAACGGAAGGGGCGTAGGCGTCCCCAGGATCATCCTGAGCACACCCAAGATCTCACCAGTGGAGGCGAGGCGCGCAATGTAGAACGTTGATTGGACATCGAACTCGACGGGCATCTGACCGTAGCCACACTCCTCGAAGACCTCGCGCTCAATACGAAATGCCGCGTCAACATCATCGAGTTGGACCGCCTTCTCAGCAACAACCTCGCGAAGTTCGCGAGCAACACGTATACGTGGAGGAGTCTCGATCACGGGTTGCCAGCTTGCATCGCTCATGACCGCTCCAAAGCAGCACCGTCAACGCGGAAGCGGCATACGCAATAGTGAGCTTGCTTGGCCAGAACCGAAGTCCCATCGCGATACCTGACGGGTGTCATAGCAGCGAAGCCTAGGACATGGCGTAGAAGTTATCCACAGGTGTTTCGAAGGGCTACAGGATCCGACTCGGAATCAAGCCATGCAACGTAGCGAACTCGGATGCATAGATGGCGCTCGTCGCCACTGCGACCCTCTGCACAGCGCTGCGTGACCATCCTCGGCGCCACAGAAGAAGCGGAGGCAAAATCCCTCCGATCAGAATCGAAAAGACGCATGCGAAAACTACACCGGTCACATGCTCATGGATATGGGTTTCACGGTCCGCAACCTGGTGCGATCGCCTCGAGAGTTGGAGTCGATCGAGGAACCAACCCGCCATCCGACCCGGCGAATCCCTGATGCCGTGGTTGACCAGATACAGCTGAGCGAAGAAGTAGATAACGAACACCACAACGACGGCAATCTGACCGAAAAGTCCCACAAGTAGCCAGGAGATGGGGCCATACGTGAGGTCGTCGACAACAACCAACATGGCAATCGTGGCCATCCACCAAAACACGGCACGGGGGTTTGATCCAGACGAAAAATTGCTCACGACAACGACGCTTGGACGACGAGATAGCAGAACACCTCAGAAACGAGCGACATCGAACCCTCACTTTAGAGCGACAGCAAACAATGTGGCGGACCTCAACTCCGACCCAAACCTGCCGACTAAGCAAGTCTTGCGAATAACGAGAGCGACGACCGCAACTTCGATTGCCGCAGCGGCGACCATCACGGCCGTCATCCTTCCCGCGCTCGCGCCTGCCCTCTACCTCGCCGGGGCTGGTAGCTACATCACTGCGGCCTGGATCCGCTTGCCACAACTCGACCACAAGGTCCGGCGGCCCTGGATTGCACTCCTCGTCGGCATCGGCTCGCTCTTCGCCTCCGTTCTGGTACGAAGCATTCATGGAGCAATTACGGGTCAAGAGGCGCCGTTCCCATCGCCCGCCGATGCCGGTGGGTATGTCGGGTACCTCGGCATCATCTCCTGCGTCTGGCTTTTCATACGCTCCCACGGCCATCGCCACCCCCGATGGCGAAAAGAAGCCGCCATCGACGGCGTGATCGTTGCAGTGGCCGTCGCCATCGTCATCTTCGCCAGCATCCTGTTGCCCTATATCCTTGATGACACGATCGACCTCGGTGACCGACTCACCAACATGGGATACTCGGTCCTCACGATCGTTCTCGTAGGCCATGTGGCCACGCTCGCGGTGGGGAGCGGAGTCCGAAACCGCTCGTGGCGTCTCCTGGCCATCGGCAGCGGCCTGATCATCATCAGCGATATTTTGCTCCTTCTCCACACCACTGGAAATCCCTGGGCGGTTCGACCGGCCGGCGGAACTGCAGTCGCCGCATTCATATGCGGGACGGCTGCAATCATTCACCCTGATGCCGCACGGATGTCAGTTACCGCCTCCGCGAAACCGCCATCGTTCTCAGCAGGCCGATTGCTCATGATCGGCGTAGCGATTCTCATCGTCCCACTGGCTCTGTCAATATCCCTGATCACCGGTCAGGATTCGAGCCTGCTGATCATCATGGTGGGCGCCTTGGTCCTCGGGGGCCTCACCCTGTACCGCATCTGGCTCCTGTTCGCAGCGAACGAACGCGTTGCACAACACGAGGCGTCTCTACGCCTCTCGAACAGCGCACTCGCGTCAGCGAGACATCCCAACGAAGCAGTCGACATTGCTACCAGCACGGCCAACGAGATCCTCGGCAACTCTGGCTTCGCCTGCAGCCAGGACGAGCAGACCGCGCGTGCGCTCACCATCGGCAAGGCTCCGTACGAGATCGCTGTCGCTGCTACAGAGCCACTCGACGATGTCCATACGATCGCGCTTCGTGGCCTCGACGCCCAACTCCTGTCGGCAATCACCGAAATTCAGATGCGCGAGAGCCAGATGCGTCATCGCTTGGCGCATCAAGTCACCGCTCTCGTCGAGCAGTCTGCGGATCTCGTGACAGTTGTCGTGGCCGGAAGAGTCACCTTCGTCTCACCCAATGCCGCGCGGATCGTCGGGAAGAACTCAAGCCAGTTGGTTGAGACCATATACCTCAATCTGGTCCACCCCGATGATCGCGACGCTGTCGCCCGGGTCGTCGATAACGCAACTGCGGGTATCAGTCGATCGGTGCCGATGGAAGCCCGAATCTCGACCGCGACCAATGACTACCGATGGTTTGATATTTCTGCGCGAGACTTCACCGACGACCTTGAGGTCGGTGGCATCGTCGTAACTGCCCGTGACGTCACCGAGGAACGCGCAGCCAAGATTGGACTGAAGCGATCCGAACAGTGGTTCCGCGGTCTGGTTCAGCACAGTTCAGACGTCATCGCCGTGCTTGATGAAGCCGGTGTCTTCACCTATGCCAGCCCAGCGGCGGAAGATCTGTTCGGTTTTCGTCCAGAACATCTCCGCGGCCGGAGTTTCTCCGAGCTTCTGCCCCAGGATGACCTTGATGGGCTCGACACCGTGCGTCGAGCCACTCGTCGTTCATACCCCCATGATGCACGCAATCTCGAACTTACCCTGGAGCGGCCAGACAAGACCCGCCGCACGGCTGAAGTGACGATCACCGACCTGACCAACGATCCCTCCGTGAATGGTCTCGTCTTGAACATTCGCGACATCACCGATCGCAAGAAGCTTGAGGACGACCTCCGGCACCAGGTTCTGCATGACGATCTCACGGGGCTCGGAAACCGGTTGCAGTTCTCGAACCAACTGGCGAAGGCGCTCGGTTCGGATCGACGCGCCGGCAGTAAGGTCGCCGCTCTCTTCATTGATATTGACGACTTCAAGAACATCAATGACTCGCTTGGTCATGCCGCAGGTGATCAGGTCCTCGTAGAGATCTCTTCCCGGCTCCAAAACAAGCTCCGTCTCCACGACCGCGCCGCCCGGTTCGGTGGCGATGAGTTCGCTGTAGTCCTCAACGACGTCTACGGCGAATCTGACATAGTTGGAGTCGCTGACCGAATCATCGAAGAACTTTCACAGCCGGTTACGTTGCACGGCCAAGTGGTCCGCATGAGCGTCAGCGTCGGTATTGCGATCGACGAGGACGGCGTCGTCTCTTCTGAAGATCTCATACGGTCCGCCGATGTCGCGATGTACGCGGCGAAGCAAAAAGGCAAGGATCGCTGGGAGATGTTCGAGTCGAGCATGGCCGATCAGACGATCGAGCGTTTCGAGATATCCAACACCCTCGGTGCGGCGATTGAGAACGAAGAGTTGATGGTCTACTACCAGCCAATCGTCGATCTCAACACTGGCCGCACGGTCGGCGTCGAAGCGCTTGTGCGCTGGAATCACCCCGACCGGGGAATGATCTCACCTGAATCTTTCATTCCGATCGCCGAGAAGAACGGCCTGATCGTACCCCTCGGCAAGTACGTCCTCGACAAGGCCGCTCGCCAGGTTGCCATGTGGCGCAACGACGGCCACGACATCTACGCCAGCGTCAACGTATCGCCGGTCCAACTTCAGCGCGATGGCATCGTCGGCGAGATTCTCGACATCGTGGATAGCGCTGGTCTCGGCCGCCATGCCGTCGTCCTTGAACTGACCGAGTCCGCTCTCATCAACGACTTCGAACTCATTGTGTCTCGAATCGATGCCTTGCGCCATGCCGGTCTGCGTGTGGCAATCGACGACTTTGGCACCGGCTACGCCACGCTGAAGTACGCCGAGGAGTTCGCAGCCGACATCTTGAAGATCGACCAGACCTTCGTCGCTCGACTAGAAGACCATGAAGAATCGGCGATCGTTGCCACTGTTCTGTCGATCGCCGAATCCATGGGCGCACAGACCGTCGCCGAAGGGATCGAGGTGCCTGATCAGCACCGTCGCCTGCTCACCATGGGCTGTCGACTCGGGCAGGGGTACTACTTCACCCGTCCCGCACCCGCTCAAGCGATCACCGAGGCACTTCTGCACGAACTCGACGGCGAATCACTTATCGGTCACGGCCACTAGCCCGGGACCTTTGCGAATTTGCCGTCCAAGCACTGCGACAAGGCCCGAACACGGATCTCAAAGTTGGGTCTCGATGGCTTCGGAGTCTTGATGGCTTCTCGGTAGAGCTCGAGCCAATCCTCACCACCCCACCCAGCGCAACCTTTCGCTCCTGGTGGCACTTCTTCGACTGGGGAGAGGAGCAAGTGGTGCTCGATATCCAGGAGGCAGGGATCTCCTTTGGTGTCCCATTGAACGAGATCGTGGCAGCGGTCGGGGTAGGGGTGCCACCTGATGACTGGCACGCACAAAAGTGGGATGTTTTTTCTGACTTCCATGACGACCCTTGGGATGCGTACGTCACCCATGTGTTGTCGGTCTTTGGCCTTTTGAGCTTCGTCGGCGGCGACGGTGTCCACTACTCCGGCTGGGTAGACGTCGATGGTTCGCCGGCGACGTTCGAGGATGCGCTCGCCGGAGCCGACCTCTGGGAGATCGGCGCGCCTTCGTTCTGTGACTGATAGCGCTGCCGACCTCTGGTAACCGTTGCTGACGATCGGAGCTTGGGCGGAACTGGCCGGGTTGCGAGCAAATTCTTCGAGCACGCGAACGGTCGTCGCAGCTGTTGAACCGCGGTTGGCCGGGCAACAGCGATCAGCCCCTTCCTGCCTGCAAATCGACGTTCTGCCAGCCGCGTTGAGAAGGCCCCTCGCGCGACCGGCACCGACCGAGTCGCCCCCGATGCGCCGAGGCACCCCCGCATAACAATCATGCTTACGGTCTGTTGGGGATGTTGGTTCGGGGATCAGTCAAGGATGTCACACCTTACGAAGTCACCGAATGAGCCGTCCTGCTTGAAAATCTCAACTATCCGCTTTGGTGTTCCCTCACAAAGCCCTCGGAGGCGGGCCTCGAAGGCATCTTGACTACTACCCCTACCTAACTCGTTGTCTCTTTCCCCGAAGGTTGGTCGGTTGGGTGTGTTCTCGGCGTGCTGGCGGGGTTTGGTTTATGGTTTTGGTGTGGCGTGATGTTCGCGTGACGTGTGGGGGTGGGTGTCGTGATGCGGCGTTCGATGCGTGGCCGGTTGTTGGCGGGGTTTGTTGCGGTAGCGGTGTT
>JABIQM010000179.1 GCA_018699415.1 Acidimicrobiaceae bacterium | reverse complement strand
GGCCCACAGCACGGTGACTCCGGATGCGGAGAACGAGATAGCCGTCGTTCCTCCGGTGAGAGTGAACGTGATCGTCTCGGCTTCGACGGGCGGCACGGTGGTTGAGCTGGTGGGCACGGTGGTTGAGCTGGTGGGCACCGTCGTGCATGTGGACTCGGGCGGCCCAGTTGATGTCGTCGAGCCAGGGGCAATTGTGGTGGTCGTCGGGCTGGTTCCTCCCGTGGACCCGCTCGACTCCGGCGACGAGGTGGTTGTCGGGGACGGGGCGATCGTTGTGGTGGACGATTGAGGCGAAGTCATTGACGATTCGACTGCCAGGTCGTCCTGATTCAACCCGGAATCATCGATGGTTGGTGTATCGGTTGAGCCGACATCCTCCGACACTGGGGCGACTGTGGCCGGTGCCGGGTCAATCACCTCACTATTGACAACGCTGACGCCGGCCCAGGCGACGCTCACCGCTCCGATACTGGCCACCACCCACAACGCCGCAAGAGCGAAAGATTTCATGACCCGATTCTGGCTCACGCTGCCCCCGCGGAGTCTCAACGGATCCTTAAATCAGTCCTAAACCGCACAAAAGTCGACCGCGCTGGCTTACTGTCGGTACTGATGTCGTCTGTATTCATCATTGAGGATGAGCACCAAATCCGTGAGCTCGCCACACGAGCACTGGCCGATGCCGGTCATGTCGTGTGGTCTGAGTCGACTGCCATGGCCGGGCTCCAAGGGGTTATCGAGAACGCTCCGGACGTGGTGGTGCTTGATCTCGGCCTCCCCGATCTCGACGGCAGCGAACTGCTGCGCATGCTGCGCGCCGTGTCCGACGTGCCCGTCATCATCGCCACCGCTCGCGATGACGAGAGCGAAATCATCCGCCTCCTCGACGCCGGGGCCGACGAGTACGTCGTGAAACCCTATTCAGGGTCCCAGCTCGAGGCTCGTATTAGGGCGCTGTTGCGCCGAACTGAGGCAGCTGGGAGTGCAAACACCCTGGAGATCGGTGGAGTGAAAATCGACCTTCGAGGACGAGTTGCGGAGCTCGACGGTCAACGAATCGATCTGAACCGAAAGGAATTCGATCTCCTCACGTTCCTTGTGGCTCACGCCGGAGAGGTTGTAAGCCGTAGCGAGATCTACGCTGAGGTTTGGCGTCAGCCCTACGGGGGCGGCGACAAAACCATCGACGTTCATCTGTCGTGGCTGCGTCGAAAGCTTGGCGAGACTGCGGCTGAACCCCGGTACCTGCATACGGTGCGAGGGGTGGGAGTGAAGATCGTCGATCCGCGATGAGGCGTCAGCTCATACTCGTCTTCGTGGCGGTGTCGACGATGGTCGCTTTAGCGTTTGTTGTCCCGCTTGCGTTCCTTGTGCAGCGAACGGCAGAGGATCGAGCGATCGACGCGGCGCGAGCGGATGCGGCGGCCATCGTCCCTGTTCTGGCTTCGGGCGGATCCGTCAATGCTGTCGAGTTGGCGGTTCAAGCCACCACCAGCGGAAAGTTGGGTCAGATGACTGTGGTGCGGGCCGACGGCACCACCATCGGCTCTGCTGATATCTGGTCGCAGCGGCTTGCTGCTGCAATAGCAACCGGCATGTCGGCTATCGGCCCCACCGACGACGGTCAAGAAATCGTGGTTGCGGTTGCGACCGGCCCCGGCGAGCTCTCGGCCGTTCGTGTCGTAGTTCCAGAAGAAGAGCTGCGTCGGGGCCGAGACCGTGCCTGGCTGGCGCTAGTCGTCGTTGGCGTCGTTTTGGTAGCCATGTCCGTGGCTGTCGCTGACCGACTGGCGCGCACCATCGTGCGTCCGACACAGAATCTGGCCTCGGCTGCGTTGCAGCTTGGGGGTGGTGACCTCGATGTACGTGTCGAGCCCGTTGGGCCGCCCGAACTAGTTGAACTTTCGTCGGCATTCAACGCACTCGGGTCTCGAATCTCCGGCATGCTTGTCCACGAGCGCGAACTCGTCGCTGAGTTGTCCCACCGGCTTCGCACACCTCTTACCCGAATTCGCTTGCGGATTGAACAAGTTTCGGACAGAGCGGTTGCTGCGGAACTCTCCGAAGATGTCGACGAACTCACGCGGGTCGTGACCGGCCTGATCGAAGACGCGAGAGGATCAACGGCTCCGGCATCGGCGCCCTGTGACCTGGCTGAAGCCGTGCGCGGCCGTGTCGATTTCTGGGCCGTGCTTGCTGAAGACCAAGGACGACCCTGGACTGTGGCAACTATTGACGGACCACTCCTTGTGAGCGTGAGTCGGTCCGAACTGGAGGCGGCCTTCGATGTTCTGCTCGAGAACGTCTTTCGTCACACCGACGACGATGCCGCGGTTGAGATCGGCACGGAGGTGGCCGATGGTTTCGCACGCGTATGGGTAGGTGATTCGGGTCCAGGGTTCAACGCCAGCCAGGTCGCTCGCGGGTTGAGTGGTGCCGGTTCCACTGGGCTCGGGCTGGATATTGCTCGCCGCACCACCGAATCGATCGGCGGCAGTTTCCACATCGATCCCAGTCACCTCGGGGGGAGCCATGTGGAGATGAGGTTCCCGCTCAGCTGAAGTGAAACGACGAGCCTTAGCGACCTTGTGACCCGGGACAGGTTGCTTGCCCAGGTTCCAGAAGAAAGTCCGAGATCTGCACCTCTGAGCCGTAGTCGGCGAAGTCGCCGTCAGCTCGGGATTGGCGGAAGTCGCCCCAACTGATCGACCGATAGTGAGCGTGGTCGTTGGCGTCAACTGATCTGGGCAACGGAAAGTAGTCCGTTGAATAGCTTGGATTGAAGAAGTATGGGAGCGAGTAGCGCCCTCGCTCGGTGCGCGGGATCACCCGATGCATCGCCGCCTTGTATCGGTCGTTCGACCAAACCTGCATCATGTCGCCGGTGTTGATGACGATCGCTCCCTCAGTTGGCTCAACGTCGATCCACGTGCCCTTGTGCTCAACCTGTAAGCCCCCGACCTCATCCTGGACGAGAAGCGTCAACGCCCCCGCGTCGCTGTGATGGTGCAGGGCCATGTCACCTAGGGCGGTGACCTCAGCGGCTTCGGCCGCGTCGAGTGGGTCATGGAGGGGGTAGTAGTTCAGCCGAACGAAGCTTGTGTGATCATCAGCAAAGCTTGAGGCCAGATGATCGGCGTGTTCCCCGAGGCCTTGACAGAACGCTTGGAGAAGCCAGTGCGACAGCCGTTCGCATGATTGTAAGTACGCAACAAAAGTGTCGCGAAACCCTGACATCTCCGGCCACTGATTTACGCCATCAACGGTGTGGAAGTTCGACGGATGGTCATCAGCCAATTCGGGGTGGGGGACATGGGCAATGTCCAGCACCTCTTTCAGATCGCGGGCGTTCTTGGTGAGCTCACGGTCGTAGTAGCCACGCGAGTTCTTCTTCGTCCGCAGGATCTGACGCTTCTCGGCCATCGGCTTCGCAAAGAAGGAGTGTGTGGCATCCCAGACGCCGGCCAACTGGTTCGGTGAGATGCCGTGGTTGACCACCTGGAAGAAGCCGTACTGCTCAGCGGCGGCCGCCACTTCTTCGACGGTGTCGGTCGATGGAGGCTTGATTCCGCCGCCAAGATCAAGAATGGGAACTGTCGGACCGTTCACCCCGGCGATCTTACGCGCGCCCCCGTCTCTCGGAGTGAGCGGCGCGCGTTCTAGCGTGCCCAATGGCCGAGGATTCGAACAAACGCATGAAGATCGGGGTGCAGCTCCCTGAAGTCGAGTGGGAGGTGCCGTTTCCGGAACTCATTGAGATGGCCCAGGCAGCCGAAACCGTTGGCTTCGATTCGGTTTGGTACGGCGATCACCTGATCTACGACCTACCCGTTGGGGCGCGGGGACCATGGGAGGCATGGACGACACTCGCGGCAATCGCGGCCAGCACATCAACGATCGAACTCGGACCCCTGGTCGCATCGACGAGCTTCCACGCACCGGCGATGCTCGCCAAACAAGCGGCCACAGTCGACGCCATCTCTGAGGGCCGATTGATCGTTGGGCTCGGTGCCGGCTGGAACCAACGAGAATACGATGCCTTCGGCTTTCCCTACGATCGTCGTGTCAGCCGTTTTGCGGAGGCGTTCACGATTATTCGCACCTTGCTGCGTGACGGAGAAATCGACTTTCATGGGGACTATTACAGCGCTGATCGGTGCGTGCTTCACCCGCGGTCGCCCCGTCCGGGCGGACCGCCGTTGATGATCGGTTCGGTCGGCGCTCGCATGCTCGATCTGACGCTGCCCTACGTGGACTCCTGGAACATGTGGTGGAGCCAGTACGGCAACACGGCTGCCGGGTTTGCAAAGGAGAAGACCCGAGTCGATGCGTTGATCGAGGCGGCCGGACGGCTGTCGGGTTCGGTGGAAGCTACGGCTGCGGTTCATGTCCGGCTCGAGGGCGGGGCCGGTCGTCAGATGGGAAACTATGTCGGCGACCTTGCGATCGAGCCTCTCACCGGGTCGCCGGCCGAGTTGGCTGATCAGCTTCGTGAATGGGAGTACGCGGGGGCAGCCCACGTGCAACTCTGTGTCGACCCCATCACCCGGGCGAGTATCGAGTCCCTTGGCGATGTGCTGGTCGAGTTTCGTTCCTGACCCGCACGGTCTGTCTGGAACTGACCGGGCGCAGGGCGGTAGGTTCAGTTGTCGAAAGGGTACGGCTGATGAATGCTTCCACGCTTGAACACACGGTTGAGGACTTCCTTGACCGCGTCCGCTCCATCGAAACCGATCAAGGGATCAATCGAGGGTCACTCGATGCCATCGGCGAACTCGCGGCGGGGTTGGCCCAACACAAGGACCTCTTCGACAAGGAACGGTTCCCGCCGCCGGGCGACGGCGGGCGATCGGCTCTCTATCTCCTCAATGAGGACGATGACCACGGCTATGCCATGTATCTGGTGTGCACGCAGCCGGGGAACGGCGCGCCACCGCACGATCACACGACATGGGCGGTCATCGTCGGATTCGAAGGCGACGAAGAAAATGTCTTGTGGGAACGGATCGACGACGGCTCTGCCCCTGGGCGCGCGGAGATCCGTGAAACGGGCCGGGTTGTGCTGCGAGAGGGCGACAGTATCGCTTTTGGCCCTGACGACATTCACAGCATCAAGACGGTTTCGGAGGGCTCGACCCGACACATCCATCTGTATGGCAAATGCTTCGATCAGCAAACGGAGCGAGTGTTCTTCAACGTCGAGAAGGGCACAGTCAAGAACATGCCGTCCGGGCTGCTGCCGATCGATGTCAGTCGTCGAGTGCTCTGAGGTGAGCGCCGATTCGGTCACCCCTGCGTTCGTCCATGCTGCGCTGGTCGGCGACGGTGAGATTGCCATTGTTGATGTGCGTGAGATCCAACCGTTCGACGAAGGTCATCTCCTGTGGGCGGTGTCACTTCCCTTGAGCCGACTCGAGCTCCGAATCGACGCCCTGGTTCCCCGTCGCAGTACCCCGATCGTCTGTTGTGATGGTGGAGAGGGTTTGGCTGCCCGTGCCGTCGCTCGGCTCCAAGATCTTGGGTACACGGATGTGACCGAGTTAGCTGGCGGAATCTCGGCATGGGACGCGGCAGGCTACGAAGTCTTTGCCGGTGTGAATGTGCCGAGTAAGGCGTTCGGTGAGTTCATCGAGCACCAGACCGATACGCCGTCTGTCTCCGCCGATGAGCTCGCCGCCATGTTTGAGCGGGGGGAGGACCTGGTGGTGCTCGACTCCCGACCGGTACCGGAGTTCCGCCACTTCAGCGTCCCCGGGGGCGTGTGCTGTCCCGGAGCCGAACTCGTCTACCGGGTCGGCGAGATGGCCCCGGACCCGGAGACGACGGTGGTTGTCAACTGTGCGGGCCGAACCCGCAGCATCATCGGTGCGCAATCGCTCATCGATGCGGGCATTCCAAATCGTGTCGTCGCACTCCGCAACGGGATCATGGGCTGGAAGCTCGCCGGGCACGAACCGCTCACCGGTGAGACACAGCACGCGCCGGACCCTTCACCACGGAGCCTTCGCCAGGCACAAGACGCCACCGCTCAAATCGCCGAACGAACCGGTGTCACCTCCATCGACATGGAAACGCTCGATCAGTGGACGTCCGAGAGTGACGAACACACGCTCTATCTCCTCGATGTCCGAACGATCGACGAATTTGGTGCCGGTCACATGCCGGGATCCGTCCACGCTGCGGGCGGGCAACTCGTCCAAAGTACCGATAGCTGGATCGCCACTCGCAACGCGCGGATCGTGTTGATCGATGCCGACGGTGTGCGGTCCACCATGACCGCAGGGTGGCTTCGACAAATGGGGCACCCCAACGTGGTCATCTTCGACCTCGATACCGTCCCGGAGCTAGAGCAAGGTCCACCCCTGTCACGAATCCTCGGCCTGGATGCAGCGGCGGAGGCAGCTTCGTTCGTGTCCGCAGATGAACTCGCCGACCTCATCGCCAGTGACTCGTGTGCGGTCATCGACCTGAGCCCGAGCCCCACATACCGAAAACGCCACATCAGTGGTTCATGGTTCTCGACCCGCGCCAGAATCGAACACGCTCTTCAGCAGATCCCGGTCGCAGAGACAGTGGTCCTCACGTCGTCGGATGGCGTGGTGGCGACCCTGGCCGCCGACGACGACTGGGCTCAAAAGAGAAACGACGTCCGTGTGCTCCGATCCGGTAATACGGGGTGGGTCGATGCAGGGATGTCCATGGTTGCTGATCCGGTTCGATTGGCCGACGAGGCTGACGACTATTGGAAGACCCCGCTCGACCCCAACCGGCAGGACGGCAAGACCATCGAGCAAGCGATGAATGATTATCTGTCCTGGGAGGTGGCGCTCGACGAACAGATCGAACGCGACGCCACGACGCGGTTCAGCCGTTCACCGCAGGCGACCGGCTAGCTATCGTTCCCGGACGGGGGAACCGCTTGCCTGCCCGGAGCTGGGTCGATTCCGAGCATCGCTGTAACGTCGGCTCTGACTCACCCGACTCAGCGCAACCAAAGGACATCCGATGGAGCAGCCACACGAACTCGAAGCCGCCTACGCCAAACGTCGCGAGGTGTTGGGCGACGAGTACGTCGACCAGATGACTGCAGCTCCGGAAGGCAGAGTCAAGGAGTTCCAGGACTACCTGACCCAGATGGCGTGGGGTGTGTGGACCCGTGAAGGGCCCCTCTCGACTCGCGACCGAAGCCTGCTCGTGCTGGCCATGACCGCAGCGACTGGCCGCATGGACGAGTTCCGCCTTCATGTCGGCGCCGCCGTGAACGCCGGGGTGAGTGATGCAGAGGTCGATGAGCTTGTGTTCCAGCTCGCGGCGTATTGCGGGGCGCCGGCGGGAGTGTCGGCCCGGCGCGAGATCGCCGCGATGCGCGCCGAACGAGATCCAGCTTGATGAAGACCGGGCTCGACACAATCCTCGACTCAGCTGTCGACAATGGGGATGTGCCCGGGGTTGTAGCGATGGTGGTTGACCACGATGGCGTCCTCTACGAGGGCGCGTTTGGCGAGCGGTCATTCGGAACCGGCGCCGATGCAGTTGGTCGAGCGCGGCCAACTCGATCTCGACGCTCCGGCAGGTGAGGTCTGCGAACAGCTGACAAACCCGCAAGTCCTTGAGGGATTCAGTCACGACGGCGAGCCGATTCTTCGGCCCGCCAACGCCCCTGTCACCTTGCGGAACCTGCTCACGCACACGTCCGGCTTTGCCTATGACATCTGGAACGCCGACATGGCGCGGTATCTGGATGCCACCGGCACGCCCGCTCTCACCAGCGGTCAGAGAGCCGCGCTTGACGTGCCACTCATGTTCGAGCCTGGCTCGCAATGGGAATACGGCATCGGTATCGACTGGGTCGGACAGATGATCGAACAGGTCTCAGGGATGTCGTTGGGCAAGTACTTCGCCGAGAACCTCACCGGCCCGCTCGGCATGATTGACACCGCCTTTGCTCCGACGGAGTCGATGACGACGCGAGCGGCGACGGTTCATGCCCGACTACCTGACGGACGCCTCGCCCCACTCGATCTCACCAAGCCCGAATCCCCCGAGTTCGAGCCCGGTGGAGGAGGCCTCCACGCCACGATGATCGACTACTCCCGTTTCATTCGAATGATCCTCAACGATGGTGAACTTGATGGCAGCAGGGTCCTTGCCCCTCAGACCGTGGCGTTGATGGCGCAGAATCATATGGGTGAGCTCCGCGTTCGACCCTTGCCCACGCAAGTCGCGGCGTACAGCCGCGATGCCGAGTTCTTTCCCGGCAGTCCAAAGAGTTGGGGCCTTTCGTTCCAGATCAACGAAGAGCGGGCGTTCACCGGGCGCCCGCCTGGCCAACTCCTACTTCTGGATCGATCCCACGAACGGGATTGGTGGTTGTTACCTCAGCCAGATCTT
>JABIQM010000203.1 GCA_018699415.1 Acidimicrobiaceae bacterium | reverse complement strand
TCGAGATCGTTGTCGAGAGCCGCTCGCAAACGTTGTGCATACGGTGCAGGGTCCGGCCCGTTCGCGGCGGCGGCGGCGGCGTGGAGCCGGTCGAGGACTTCGGTAGCAGCGTCGATATCGCCGTCGAACCATTCCCAATCCGTGCGGTAGTGGTGGCGCATCAGGGCGAGGCGTATCGCTCGTGGATCGGCGGTCTTGGAAAGCTCGCTGACGAACACGAGGTTGCCAAGCGACTTCGACATTTTGGTGCCCTCGTAGGCGACCATGGCGCAGTGCATCCAGTGGGTGACGAATGGGGTGCCGTTGGCGGCCTCGCTCTGGGCTCGCTCACATTCGTGATGCGGGAAGATCAGGTCCGAACCGCCGCCATGAAGGTCGATTGTTTCGCCGATGGTCCCTTTGGCCATGGCGCTGCACTCGATGTGCCAGCCGGGTCGTCCGTCGCCCCATGGGCTCGGCCAGCGTGGTTCATCATCGAGTGATGGCTGCCAGAGGATGAAGTCGAGCGGATTGCGTTGACGGGGATCATCAGGATGCCCGCCGCGCTCGGCGGCGTATTCGATCATTGTCGCCTCGTCGTAGCCGCTAACCGCGCCGAAAGAGTCGAAGGTCGACACGTCGAAGAACACGGTGCCATCGACGTTGTAAGCGTGGCCCTTGTCGTCGAGCGTCTTCACCATCTCGACCATCTCGGCAACCCACTGGGTGGCGTGCGGCTCGTTGAAGACGGGACGGGTGTTGAGGGCAACCATGTCGCCGTGGAAGCGGGTGGTCTCGGCTGCAGCAAGCTCAAGAAAGTCGATACCAAGTTCGCGAGCCTTGGGCAGGATCGAATCGTCGACGTCGGTGATGTTACGAACCAGCTTCACCGTGTGGCCGAGGTCTTCAAGGCGCCGGATCAACAAGTCGTATGTGAGGTATGTGTTGGCGTGGCCGAGGTGAGTCGAGTCGTACGGCGTGATGCCACAGACGTACATCGTGACCTCGGGCCCCGGCTCAAACGGGACGATGGCCTGGCGAGAGGTATCGAAGAGCTGCACGGCAGGCAACGGTAGCGCTCGATGCTGCCCGAACCGAACCCCTGGACGATGTGGGTCAGGGTCTCTCTTCGTCGTCTGGGTTTAGCCCTCCTCGAGTTCTGCTTCGAGAGCGGCCTTGGTTGCTGCGAACCAGTTCTGGAACTCGGGTCCGTCCCAGCCGCGATGGTCCCCTCTGGTGTAGTGCTCGGCATTGCGGTGGTACACCAACGCGTTGAGACGATTTGCCACCCGATTGTCGCGCTCGGCGCGAACCTTGCCCGGAGATCCCATGATCACCGAATGAGGCGGGTACTCCTTGCCCTCGGGGATGAACGTGCCACCGGCAACGATCGAACCTCGACCGATGCGGGCGCCGTCCATGATCGTGGCGCCGATGCCGATGAGGCAGTCGTCTTCGACAATGCAGCCGTGCAACGTGACGTGATGGGTGATCGAGCAGTGGTCGCCCACGATGGTCGGCCCGTCGTACGCGGTATGGATCATCACGAAGTCCTGGATGTTCGACATCCGTCCGATCTGGATCTCCTGGATCTCCGAGCGCATCACCACATTGGGCCAGACCGAGCTGCCCTCACCGATTGACAATTTGCCGTAGAGCTGGGCCGACGGGTGGACAAATACGGAAGGGTCGATTTCTTGCATGTGTAGAGCGTACAGAAAGACACGCCGCGGCCCGGTTCGGGGACGCCTCTTCGACCAAATCCGTCAAGCACACCTATGGTCAGTGTGTGGTGTCACCGGTCAGAGCGATCAGCGAGGACGAGATAGCGGTGTACCGCGAATATGGCGTCGCCAAGCTCTCTGGCTTGGTTGCCCTCGATCTTGTCGAGGAGATGCGGGTGGCCCTCGACGAGCATGTTGCGAACCCTGGCCAATGGGTGACAGACGCTGGCTTTCGTTCGCAACGGTGCTTTGGGCTCGGCGACCCTTTACTTCGTGGCTATCTCCTTGATCCGGTGCTCGGAGAGAATGCCGCTCGGGCTATGGGTTCGACCACCGCCAACTTCTTCTTCGATCACATGTTTCTGTTCGAGCCGGACACACCGATCGACGGTCACTACTGGCATCAGGATTTACCGTTCTGGCCCGTTGACGGGGATCATGTGGTGTCGGTCTGGCTCAGCCTGTACGACTGCGAACCGGAGTCGGCGGCGCTCAAGTTCGTACCCGGATCACATCGCGAGCGACGATTTTATCGACCGCTTGGTTTCGATGGATCACCGATGACGGGCGATCTTGGCGATCGGGCCGAACTCGCAATCGATGCCCGAAGCCAGTTTTTCGACCACGCGGCGCCTGCGTTCCACGAGGACCCTGAGACGCACGGCGTGCGTGAGTTCAGTTATCTGGCGGGTGATGCCGTGATCTTCAACACGCGCACGGTCCACTCGTCTGGTGGC
Source organism: Acidimicrobiaceae bacterium (assembly GCA_018699415.1). Classification (GTDB taxonomy): domain Bacteria; phylum Actinomycetota; class Acidimicrobiia; order Acidimicrobiales; family Aldehydirespiratoraceae; genus JAACCU01. The sequence goes on along the minus strand of JABIQM010000203.1, from coordinate 216 downwards.
AACAATTCGCCCGACCAGCGCCGCCTCGCCTACTCGACGCGATTCATCGGCGACGACGCCCGCATGATGCTGCGCCAAGGGGTGTTTCAGGACCCGGCTCTTCTTCCTGACCCTGACGAGCACTTTGCCGTCGGTGCGCCAATGCGCAGCCGGCGTTGGCCTCGGGTCTATCCCATGACCAGCGGGGATGAGTGAGCTGAGGTAGCACGCCCAGGG
>JABIQM010000283.1 GCA_018699415.1 Acidimicrobiaceae bacterium | reverse complement strand
TCGAACCCGCGACGGCCAAGTTCGTTCGCATGCCGACCCGGCCCGCAGCCGACGTCGAGGATACGCTCGCGGCCTGTCAGGTCCAGTCGCTCGATGAGCGCGTCGATCTCTTTGGCCGTCCCCTTGGTGAACGAGTAGCGAAGGTACGCCGTCCCCATATGGTCAGCGAGGCCTTCAAACCAGTGGTCGGGCATCAGCCTTTGGCATCGGCCCATGTTTCGGCGATCTGGAGATCGACCTCCATGGGGACGCGCAGGTCGAACGCGCCCTTCATGACCACCACCATGAGTTCGCTTGCTTGCGTGACTTCAGCCTCAGGCGCTTCGATAATGATCTCATCGTGAACCTGGAGCACGATCGTGCTATCCAGTCCTTCGTCTTCGAGCGCCTTGTCAAGGCCGACGATGGCGACCTTGAAGATGTCGGCGGCAAGACCCTGGATGCCGGCGTTCATGGCTTGGCGTTCACCGGCCTGACGGATCTGACGATTGCTACTGGCGAGCTCGGGAATTTGGCGGCGGCGTCCAAACAGCGTCTCGGTGTAGCCCCGTTCTCTCGCCACGTTGACGGTGTGATCCATATAGCTGCGCACGGACGGGAAGGCTTCGAAATAGGACTCGAGTATTGCCGAAGCTTCTGCAACGGCGATGTTGAGCCGCTGAGCAAGCCCGTAGGCCTCCATGCCGTAGGCAAGACCGTACGAAACCATCTTTGCCTTCGACCGTTCCTCAACGTGTACGTCTTCGGGCGCAAGGTCAAAGATGGCGGCCGCGGTGGCGGTGTGGATGTCTTCGCCTCGTTCGAAGGCTCCGATGAGACCGGGGTCCTCGGCGAGATGAGCGATGCAGCGCAGTTCAATCTGGTCGTAGTCGGCGACGAGCAGTTTGTGGGCAACAGGAGCAACGAATGCCGTCCGGAACACTCTGCCGCGCTCCGAGCGCACGGGAATATTGTGCAGGTTAGGTGCATCTGAGGACAGCCGACCGGTGCGAGCGACGGTCTGATTGAAGGTGGCCCGGATCCGGTTGCCCTCCCCCACCTCAGCGAGCAGACCTTCGCCATAGGTCGAACGGAGCTTCTCTACCTCACGGAAGTTGAGGAGGTTTTCGACGATCGGGTGCTCGTGGCGCATCTTTTCTAACGACTGGGCGTCAGTGGAGTAGCCAGTCTTCGTCTTTTTCTGCGGCGTCAGGCCTAACTCTTCGAAGAGAACCTCGCGAAGCTGCTTCGTGGAGTTGACGTTGAAGTCGTGGCCCGCTTCGGCGATCACAGCGGCACGCATTGAATCGGTGTCGGCGTTCAGTTCGTCGCGGATGCGGGTGAGAACGTCGGGGTCTACGCCGATACCGCGATGTTCCATCTTGGCCAGCACTCGCACAAGCGGGATCTCGAGGTCGTCGTGCAAATCGAGCAAACCCTGGGACGCCATCGCTTCGCGCAGCGGCATCACCAAACGGTCAACGGCGAGCGCCTCGCGTGCGGCCTGGATGCCCACAGATTCCTGTTCCCCGCCATCAAGATCCAGTTGCCCCACAGGCGCCCCACCCGTTGCCATCTCCAGACTCGCGTAGCGAAGGAGAAGCTCACCGAGGTCGTACCGACTGTCAGCGGGATCGAGTAGGTAGGCGGCCAGTCGAGTGTCGATGCTGAGGTCGCGGAGGTCGACGCCCATGTCGAGCATCCCTCGCATCGTCGGCTTCGCTCCGTGCATCGCCACGAGCCGACCATCGCTATTCAACAGTGTGCCCAAGGCGTCTCGAACGCCGCTGTCCTCAAGGAAGCGCCCATCAACGAAACCGACTTCGGCTCTGGGACCGTCCACCACAAACGCCAACCCTTGGTGAATTCCACCTTCGGGAACCGCCAGGGCCAGCACGTCAGAGCCCGAGTTTGCCGCGGTCAGTGCCGCAGCTGAATCTCCCGCTGATTCGTAGACGGTGATCTCTGGTTCCAGCACCTTCGCTGCTGCTGTCGGGGCTACACCCAGTAGCGGTGCGAGCCGATCCCACAAGCGTCGGAACTCCAGGAAATCGAAGAGTTTCTTGATGCCTTCGATATCGGATTCGCCCCGGGTGAGTTCGTCGATCACATACGGCAGCTCAACATCACGAACCAACACCATCATCTCGATATTGCTTCGCACCTGGTCTTCGTTGGCGGCCAGATTCTCGCGCAGCTTTGGCGTGAACTCGTCCAGTGAGGCGTATATGCCATCGATCCCGCCCCGTTCATTGATCAGCTTGGCGGCGGTCTTCTCGCCAACCCCGGGCACGCCAGGCAGGTTGTCGGATTTGTCGCCTCGCATTGCGGCGTATTGGACATA
>JABIQM010000280.1 GCA_018699415.1 Acidimicrobiaceae bacterium | reverse complement strand
GGTCGGGGTGAACGCGATGTCCCAGTCATGGGGGACATCGTTGGGATTTTGATTCGTGTAGCGACTGTTCAGCCCCCACGTGTCGAGATCTGCCTGAAGCTCCTGGGCGAACTCTGTGGTGGCAACAATCTCAGGCCGGTGTCCAGCCTTGAAGAGCGCCCACGCACCGAAGGCATGATCACAATGGAAATGACTGAGGATGATCGTATGAACTGGCTTGCTACTGATGCTCGTGCAGGCCTCGAGAAGGGCCGGACCAGCGGGCGCAAACCCGGCATCGACCAACACAAGTCCGTCGTCAGTGTCGAACGCAGCCACGTTGACGAATGGGAAACGGATCAGATAGCTCCGGTCACCGTGCTGTTCGACACTCATGCCGTCACGAGCATCCGCTATCGCTGCTGCATTCGTGCGGCTGTACATGTGGTTGGCGATCGCAGTCGAGAACCCTCCGCCGAACTGACCACCACTCACGATTGCGTCGAGTAGCGCGGGATTGTTCTTCAGCACTTCTCGACGCGCCGGGCCTAGTTCGAAGTAACGATTCGGTTGGCTCATGGGTGTACGCCCGATCTTGTCGAAGCCCAGTCGAGGATCGGTTCGAGTTGTGCGGCTACGGCGATGAGCATGTCTTCTCGCCCGTACGGGGCAACGAGCTGGACCCCAAGCGGCACGCCATCTGTGCTGAATCCCGCCGGAATCGATATCGCCGGTTGACCAGTGGTGTTGAACGGTGATGTGTAGACGGCGTACGGAACGGACCGAAGGAGCGAACCGAACGGATCATCAGCGGATGAGGCGAGTTGTCCGAGGCGGGGCGCGGGCACTGCGGTGGTCGGTGTCACGAGTAGATCCCAGCCGTCGATCCACCACTGAAGCATGCGGCGGCGAAATTCGTGCTGCTTCGATTGTGCATCGATGACTTGAATGCCCGTGACTTCATTTGCTCGCTTGGCAAGCTCCCATGTCCCAGGCTCAACGTCTCCTTCGACAAGCGGACGCTCGATGATCGATTCAATTTCAGCTAATCGAGCGGCTGTGGAGACCATGGACAACAGGCCCATCGACTGATCGGACGGGGCGACGAGTGCCTCGGGGTGCCCGAGAGAAACCTGATGGCCAAGCCCCGCCAGGATCTCACCAACACGAATCGCCGCGTCAACGCATTGGGGATCTGGCGTCACATCCGGTCGGGCTTGCGTGCAGATGCCAACCTTCAACGGGCCAGGATCTGAGCCAACATAGGCGGCGAAAGGCTGCTGAGGGCTCGGGGCGATGACGCCGTCGGCCAACGTATGTACCGCAGTGGCGTCGAGAATGGCGGCGCTGTCGCGAACGGTGTGACACACCACGTGTTGCGCTGACGGTGTCCATTCGTCGTTGTGGGGCCCCATGGGAAGACGACCCCTGCTGGGCTTCAACCCGACCAGGCCGCACAGCGCCGCGGGGATTCGGATTGACCCCCCGCCATCGGACGCGTTGGCCACCGATGTCATTCCTGCCGCAACGGACGCGGCGGCGCCGCCGCTCGATCCGCCTACGCCGAAATCCAGATTCCAAGGATTTCGTGTTGGTCCATGGGCGGCCGGCTCCGTGGTCGCAGAAAGCCCGAGTTCCGCTGTGTTCGTGCGCCCAAGGACAATAAATCCTGCGGCCCGGTAGAGCTTCACGAGATCCGAGTCGACCGCGCTGGCGTAGCCAGCGTCCTTCAGCGCTTGGACGCCTTGGTGGAACGGGTCGCCGGCTGAAGCAGGCCACAGGTCCTTCAATGTGATGGGGACTCCACGAAAAGAACCAGCGGGAAGATCCTTGCGTTGAGCCTCCACTCGGGCCTGGTCGAAACGTCTATGGATGACAGCATTGATGTCGCTGTCAAGTCGCTCGATGCGTTCAATTGCTGCGTCGACCAACTCCAGGGGTGTGACCTCGCCTGTCCGAACCAGTTCGGCAAGCGCAGTGGCGTCGAGTCGTGAATGATCGTCAGTCATCTTGTGACCTCAGGCGAGGGTCGCGCCATCGACACGCACGTATTCTCCGTTAACGAACCGGGCATCGTCGGAAGCCAGGAATGCGACCGCGTCGGCAACCATCGCCGGTTCTCCCATCGGGCCGATCGGCATCATCCGGGTGAGGATGTCGTAGTCGATATTGTCGGGCAGACCGACGTTGACCATCTCGGTCTTGATCCCCCCAGGGGCAACGCTGTTGACTCGAAGACCTCGCTTTGCGTATTCCATCGCCAGCGAATTCGTCAGCATCAAGACGCCGCCCTTTGATGCCCCATAGGCCGCAAACCACGGATGCCCTGACAGCGACGAGGTGGACGCGGCATTGACGATGTTGCCCTTCGTTTCGAGCAAGTGAGGGATTGCCTCGCGACACATGAGAAACGTGCCGGTCAGGTTGACCCGAATAATTCGGTCCCAGTTCTCAAGTGTCTCCTGGTCGCTGTGCGATGCCGAGAGAATGCCCGCCATGTTGATGAGCGTGTCGAGCCTTCCGAGACGTTCCACAGCTGCCATCACCGCGGCCTCAACTGATGCCTCGTGGCCCACGTCGCACGCGATGGCGAAGGCGTCGACGCCTCTGGCAACCGCCGCCGCCGCTGTCGATTCGGCGCCGGCCAGGTCAATGTCGAGGCATGCCACCGCGCACCCCTCCTCAGCCAACCGGAGAACGACCGCTTCGCCGATACCGCGCGCCGAACCGGTGACGATCGCCGCACGACCATCGAATCGGTCAGCCATTGCACTCATGATTTCCTTCGGTTGTCGAGGCCAAGTTCGGCGCATGCAAACGCTCGCGCCCATACAGTGTCGGGCTTTCCGACGTTGGTGAGCTTCACGTCGCCCAAGACAAGATGACGAGGAACTTTGTAACCCGCGATCCAGCCTCGGCAGTGGTCCTGTAGTTCTTTGAGCGAAATTGACCCGTGCTCGGTGAGTTGAATAATTGCGGCGACACTGGTACCCCATCGCTCATCGGGCACCCCGGTCACGATCACATCGTCGACCGCCTCGTGATGACGACAGGCCGCTTCGACCTCCTCTGGATGGATTTTTTCTCCACCACTATTGATGCTGTTGCTATCTCGGCCGAGCAAGAGCAGTCGTCCATCGGGTTCGATGATGGCCCAGTCACCCGATAGTACCCACCGAGTCCCGGCGGAATCCGTGCGGAACACGTCGGCCGACCTCGCCTCGTCGTTCATATAACCAAGAGGAATGTGCCCGGAGCGCGCCACCATGCCCGCCACCCCTCCAACCACCGGTTCGAGCGTCTCAACATTGAGAACTGCCGTTTTCGGGCCGACCGAGAAGTGCGATCCCTCTTCATTGGGAGAACTGTTGGCACCGGTACCAACCGCTCCAGTCTCAGAAGAACCGAAGCCGTCGCTCAGAATCTTGCCGGGGAAGGCTGCGGCGAGTCGTTCACGAGTCGCCGGGGACAGCATTGCGCCACCATTGGAGATCGCAAACAACCCAGGCAGTTCGCGCGGGTTGTTCTCCATCTCTTCGGCGACCGGAATGGCCATTGCGTCACCTACCAAGGCAACCGTCTGTGAGCCTTCCCGAGCAACCAGGTCGAGAACCTCGCCAGCATCGAATTTGCGACCGCCATAGACGACGGCAGTACCACCGCTGAACATCGCGATCATCGTGACCCATTGACCAGCGGCATGCATGAGGGGCGCTGTAGCCGTCATATTCATCGGCATCGCCGGGTCAATCGCGTTATCGATGATTTGTTCCGGGGAGGTAATCGGTTCGAAATAGTGGCCGCCGCCCATCGCGGAGAAAAAGATGTCCTCATGACGCCACATGACACCTTTCGGCTTGCCAGTGGTGCCACCGGTGTAGATCACATAAAGATCGTCCGCCGAACGGTCCGGTCCGAACCCACGCTCACTCGGCTGGCCCCGCAAGGCGACCTCGTAGTCCGTCATCGAATGGCCAACTTCGATGGTGCTGTCATCATCGATCACCAGATGACGCGCCATATCGGCCTTGCTTCCGAGTCGCCCGAGCACCTCGGTGATCACCGGGACAAACGTTCCCTCCACGATCGTGCCAGACAGATCAGCATCGGCCCACACATACGCCAGTTCGTCAGCCACGTACCGATAGTTGAGGTTGATCGGCACGGCGGAGATCTTCCAGCAGGCCAGCATCGCCTCGACATGCTCTATTCGGTTGTACGTGCACAAACCAATTCGATCGCCTCGGCCTATCCCGGTGGCAAGGAGGTGATGAGCCAGTTGATTGGCACGGTCATCAAGCGCCCGTCGAGTCCGCCGCTCATCACCAACCACAAGACAACAGTGGTCGGGTCCACCGTCCACCAGTGCCTCCCACAGGCTGGCCAGTTGGAACTCCATGCGATTCCCCTCCGGGCCTCTTTGATGCGTCGTAGTGCTGCGACGGTAGCAAAGAATCTGACACATCGTCAGATTCGGTGACTACGCTCACACTGTGCCCGACAGTCAAGAGAACACACCGTTTCAGACCCCCACACAAGACGAGATCGTCGAACTGACCAAGATGCACATCGGCGCACTCGAATCATCCAACGATGACCTGGTTTGGATCGCTGCTGGCATGTCCCACGTGCTGCTCACGATCATCGGGCGCAAGTCGGGCGTTGAACGAAAGACCCCCCTTCCCTACTGGCGCGACACCACCGGCCAGCGGATCGTGGTGGCGTCATTTGCCGGAGCAGAAAAGAACCCCTCGTGGTTTCACAATCTTGCTGACAAGGTCGCCAACCCCACGATCGTCGTGCGCGAGCGCGATTTTGTGTACCAAAGCGATGCTGAGGTACTCGACGGCGACGACTACGTATCGACATGGGCCGCCCTCACCACCGACCGGCCCTTCTACAACAACTACCAGGCCAAGACGACACGTCGAATTCCATTGATCCGACTACCTGAGCCCCAACAGTCTTAAAGCGACGTCGGCCAATCGTCGGTGCGAAGCAACGCGTCCGTTCCGCCGTCGACATAGACAATTGAGCCACAGACAAAGCGCGCATCGGGCCCAAGCAAAAACGTAATCGCGGCTGCGATCTCATCTGGATTCCCAGGTCGACCGACCGGAATCGGGAACTGATCAAAGAATTGGCCGATCATCGGATCCTCACGGATCTCGGCCACCATCGGAGTTTCGGTGGCTCCGGGGGCAACGGCGTTCACCGTGATGCCGGCACCCGTCCACTCTGGCAAAACGGCATTGCGTCGTACCCAGCGACAGATCGCAGTCTTGGTCGATGGGTAGGCGCCGAGTCCCCCCACCTGTTCGCCAATCTCGCACGCCGCTGATTCGTCACCAGCAAGACAGGCCTCGACCAACTGTTCAGACACCCCCGGACTGGTCGATACCGAATTCGAGGCGATTGCTACCACCGCACCCTGGGCCGATCGTGTGAGGTGACCGCGGAGCCCAGATACCAACTCGATGGCCCCGAAATAGTTCAATGCAGTGAGCAGACCGCCGCTACGTCCTGGCACGCCCGCAAGACCGGCACAGGGCACGACACCATCCACGACGTCGGTACGGGACGCGATCTCTTGGAGCACCTGAGCGCGACCAGCAGGCGTGCTCAGGTCTGCATCGATCTCAGTGCCGGCAAGGTCGACGCCGATCACGTCGTGACCGCTGTCGCGCAGCCGAACTGCGGTGGCAGCACCAATCCCTGACGCCGCTCCAGTGATGACATAGATCAAAATAGTTCCCCCGAGTAGATCCTGCTGCGATTCACAAAGATGCACCGACGTCGAAGCCAGTTCGGATGGCCCCTTGGATATAGGTGACCGACGCAGCATCACCGATGACATGAACCTCGAGTCCCCGTTCGGCGAGCTCATCAGCGAGCGCGGCTCCCGGATGCACCTCGTTGGCGATGACCACATGATCCGCGGCAACAAGCCCAGCTGTGTCGCCCACCGTGTACCGCACCGCCTTCTCGTCGATGGCACCGATACTGGCATCGGTTATGAACGTGACCTTGTCCTCACGAGCTTGATGGAGCGTGCGCCATCGACGCGGGTGAGCCATCTCGACTCCGATGTGGGGTCCTTGCTCAAGCACCGTCACTCGCCGGCCTCGCTGCGCCAAGAATTCAGCAATCTCCACTCCCACGAGACCACCTCCAACGATCACGATGTTGTCACCGAGTGGCATCCAGCGCTTCGACAGGGCTCTGACCCGTTGCGGCGTTGTAAGGCGAAGCTTTTGGGCAGCCTTCACCGCGAACCGTTGCACGGCCGACAGACCACGAATTGCCTCCGCGCTTCCCCCGGTAAGCATCACTCGCAGATCATCTCCGGTAATCACATGATCGAGTTCGGCCCCGGGAATGCTGGGGCGCCTGCGATGCGCCCCGGTGGCAACGACAACCGCATCGAACGATGCCGCCTCTATTTCGTCAGCCGAGACGTCGGACCAAAGCCTGACGTTGACACCCAACTCACCGACGGAAGCCGCGAGATACTCGATGAGCGTGGCATTGATCGGCGTGGTGACAGCCGAAAAACGTGCGGTACCGCCGAGGTGCCCCGTTCGTTCGAAGATGGTGACGTTATGACCCCGGCTCGCCGCAACACGCGCTACTTCGAGACCCGCAGGTCCCGCGCCGACGACAGCGACTCGTCGCGTTACCGCAGCAGGAACAACCTCGGGAGCGTCTGGACGGCCCAGACGGGCATTGACCGCACACACGGGGGTTGCGTCCCAGAAGTTTTCGGCCACACACACAAAGCAGTTGATGCACGGCCGAATGAGTTCCGGTCGACCTTCCATCAATCGCTGGGCGAGTTGCGGATCGGCGAGAAGCTGGCGGCCCATGGCAATAAAGTCGGCCTCTCCTGCGGCGAGTACCTCTTCGGCTGCGGCCGGTGTAATACGGCCCACGGCGATCACCGGGACATCAACAGCAGAGCGCACGGCCCCGAAAAGATCCCGGTACTGCACTGGTCGATACGGAATGGGCCCGTCAGTGAACGAGACTCCTGCGTCGGGGGCTCCGATCGCGCTCACATGAATCGCATCAGCACCGGCGCTCTCTGCGGCGGCGGCGTGCTGGACCGCCAAGTCCAGCGTGATGCCACCCTCGATACCGAACTCCTGCCCGTCAAGCCTGACGATGATGGCGAAATCCGTTCCGCAGCGTCCGCGAATAGCGGACACAACCTCGCGCAAAAGGCGGGTCCGGCCGTTAACAGTGCTGCCGTAGGCATCGGTACGTCGGTTCCAGTGCGGTGAAAGAAACGTTGAGATGAGGTAGCCGTGCGCGGCGTGGACTTCGATCCCGTCACAGCCGGCCTGTTGTACCCGTAGCGCAGCCGAGGCAAAGGATTCGACGACCTTTGCGAGGTCGTCAGCGGTCGCTTCATGATGAGTCGGTAGTGCACCGCCGGTCTTCGCCCCCATCCTCATGAGCTCAGGCATGGTGAGGTCACGAATGAATCCGCCCATGTCTGCTGGCGGCAGTGGAGCGCTGGGAACCAATTGGTCGCGCCGATCAGCGGTATCGACCAGCGCAGTTTTGCCGTGGTGACACATCTGCACCACGACCTTGGCGTCATGGGCGTGGATTCGCTTCGCCAATTCGGTGAAACCGGGGATGCAGGCGTCGGTCGACAGCGACGGCTGAAGCCGCGACGTGGCACCAACCGGCCACATCACCGCAGAGGTCTCAACAATCAAGAGGCCGACGCCCGCTGCCGCGCGCTCCTCATAGTGAGACAGATTTGCTTCGGTCAGCTCGCCGTCATCGCACAGGTTCTGATCCATGGCCGGAAGCACGATCCGGTTGCGGAGCGCGAGTGGGCCGATGCTGCCTTCAGCGAGCAGTCGGCGACGCTGGCTCATGGAGCAGAGGACACGTCGGCCAAATGTGTGCCGAGACGAGCGAGATGAGCGCTTGCACTACCAAGAATCGCCGCATTCTGCATGCCCCAAAGGAAGTATCGGTGAACTGGATAACTCACGTCAGAGCCGACGCCTCCATGCAAGTGTTGTGCCCCGAGGACCACTCGTTGGGTTCCTTCACACGCCCAGTAGGCGGCGGTAAGAACATCCGTGAGCGAATCGGCCGTTTGATGATCGAGTTGCCACGCCGCGTTCAACACCGTCGAACGAACCACCTCGTTGAGGATGTAACCATCGGCAGCACGTTGTGACACCGCCTGGAATGCTGACAGCGGACGCTCGAACTGATGCCGCTCAGAAACGTGCGCTGCGGCATGCGCCACCGCTCCCTGGCCGACACCCAACTGGACCGCACTCATCGCGACAAGACTCCGTTGAAACAGCCGGTCGAGGGCAGTCGGGTCGGCGATCACCAAGTCGTCTGGAACTACGCAGTCGTCGAGTCGGAGATGTCCTTGCGATTCGTGGCTACTTGTCGACAACTCGTCAATGCACACCCCGTCCGAGGACGTGTCGACTGCAGCAATGAGCACCAAGCCATCGCGAACCGCTGGCACCAAGACCATCTGAGCGAGCGGAAGCGCCACCACTGCCGGCTTCTCGCCATTGAGCCTGATCCCGCCAGGCACCTCGGTGGCCATCACGGTCGGGTTCAAAGGGTCGTTGACCCCCACTTCGGTGATCGCTGCGGTGAGCACGCTTCGACCGGCCGCCATGTCGTCGAGGATGGCTCTGGCCGCCGGAACGTCGCTGAGATGCTCAGCGACGGTCATAGCTGCGACCACCGACGACGCGAGCGGAACCGGCGAGACATTTTGCCCTTGCGATTCACACATCAGCGCCAGTTCGACCATACCCATCCCGCTCCCGTCCAAGGATTCAGGCAGACAGAGCGAGAGAAGGCCCGCCTCACCGAGTGCTCGCCACAACTGGGAGTCGAAGCCATCGCCTGCTTCTACCTGGGTCACCCGGTCCGTGGACGAGAGATCGGCGAACACTTGGCTTGCCAGGCCACTGACGACCTTTTGTTCTTCGGATAGATCGAAGTTCATTTGGGGAGATCCTTCCATGGGACGCCACGGTCCGTCGATGGTTCGCGAGGTAGACCGAGTCCGAGTTCGCCGATGATGTTCTGTTGCACCTCATCGGTGCCGCCGCCCATTCGAATTGCATATTGATTGAGAAACACTTGAGGCCACACGGCACGCAGGCTCTGGCGTTTGCCATGGTCGCGCTCGTCAGGGCCGGTTTCGTCAACGAGTAACCCTTCGGCCCCAAGAATGCTCATTGCCGTGTCCGTTGAGGCCGTCCAATGCCGCGCGTACGCCAGTTTCATGACCAGCGCTTCAGGGCCTGGCATCGATCCTGCCGACATTGCAGTGCGAACGCGATACCCCAGGGTCTTGAGCGTCACTGCGCGAATGTGCGCCTGCGCAAGTTCCTGACGAATGATTGGGTGGTCGGCAACGCCCTTGATCCGAGCTGCTTCGATCAACTCCTCCACGCTCCACCCTGCACCACCGCCGGCGATGGATGCACGCTCCGACGTCAGCGTGGTGCGGGCAGTCTTCCAACCCTCGTTGACCTCTCCCACCACACTTGCGTGCGGGATTCGCACATCGGTGAGAAAGACCTCATTGAAATGCGCGTGACCAGTCATCTGAACGAGTGGCCGTACCTCGATTCCCGGCGCTGTCATGTCGACGATGAAATACGTGATGCCTTCGTGCTTTGGCGCGTTGACATCGGTACGAGCCAGGAGAATCCCGTAGTCGGCAAACTGGCCGAGTGACGTCCACACCTTCTGACCATTGATGACCCATTCGTCGCCATCACGCTCCGCACGCGTCGCCAAGGCGGCGAGGTCACTGCCGGCGCCTGGTTCTGAGAAGAGCTGGGCCCATAACTGTTCTCCTCGCAGCATCGAGGCGAGGTGCGTTTGCTGCTCTGGCGTTCCGTGGCGCATGAGCGTGGGGGCCACCATGCCCAACGCAACAGTGAGCGGCCCAAGGGTTTCGTCGACGCCGGCCATCTCCTCGTTGAATATTGTCGAATGAACGCCGGGCTCTCCCCTGCCACCAAATGCTTTGGGCCACGAAATTCCTGCCCAACCGTGTTCATAAAGCGTCCGTTGCCACGCCAGAGCGTTTCGTACGTGATCAGACAGAGCCCCGGTGTCGACGCGCGTACCGTGCGACGTTCCGTGCGCGAGTAGCCACGAGCGGGCGGTCGCCCGGAATGCTGTCTCTTCAGGAGAATCACCAACGTCCATGGGCCCTCGTGCCGCTCGTCCTACCTGTTTCTGAATCTACGTCAGATTTTCTCAAACAGTCGGATTCGGACCAGTTGACGCCACTACAGTCGACCACTATGTCCTTGCGCCACACCGATCAGCTCGCATGGCTCGATGCGTGCGAGCAGATTCGTCAGCTCGCCAGCCGCTACGCGGTCGCCATGGGGCGCCGAGACGTCGCCACGCTCGCCCACTTGTTCGTCAGCGACGTCCGCGTGGGACGTCATTCCACAGGTCGAGACGCCTTACGCGCCGACTTCGAGCACCAGCTCGCACCGCTTGGCATGACAGTCCTGCACGTGACCAACCAGATCATCGATGTCGCGGATGCAGACCATGCGACTGGCGTCGTCGGCACACGCGCCGAGCTCGAACTCGATGGTGAACTGATCGTGCAGCTGATCGAATACCACGATACATACGAGCGCCGACAGGGCGACTGGCTGTTCACTCGACGCAAACACCGCCTCTGGTACGGCGCGCCGATCGGCACAAATCCGCTCACTCTTGCGCCTGCCAACTGGCCCGCCAGCGCCGTGGGAATGGGCGACCTGCCAGACTGATTCTTCACGAGCCGCCTAGCGATCTTCGGTGAGCCCGTCCAGGATCTCGTCAGTGTGTTGACCCAGGTCAGGGGCTCGGTCCGGCATCGGAAGTGACTCACCGGCAAGCTTGAGCGGGATGAGCAGCTGATCCGCACCCAAGGAATCGGCACCGACCCAGTCGAACCGATCGTTGAACTGCGGGTCGTCAATCACGGATGCAGAAGTATTCACCGGTGCAATCGTGGTGTTGTGTTCGTCGGCAAACGCCAGCCACATGGCGGTGGTCTTCGCGGCGAAGATCTCGCGAAGCTGACCGTGGAGCTCAGTGTTGCCCCGGGCATGGTCGGCATAGGTGGATCCTGGCCATCGCTCAAAGAGGTCCATACGGGCCACCCCTCGACAGAAGTTCTCCCAAAACATCTTCTCGCTCGCCATGAAAAGCACGTGGCCATCAGCCGAGGCATAAAACTGGTAGCGAACGCCTTCCCACATCCCTGCGAGACCAGCGGCGCGGCGCTCTCCGTCATCGCTGGCATTGCCGGTCACCTCGTCCGCTGGGCGCTGGTAGGCGCGCTCGGTCTCGATCCGATACCAATCGAAGTACGCCGAGGCGTCGGACTGTGCTATCTCCATGACGGCGGGTTCGCCGGTGGACCGTGCCCGAATCAGTGCAGCCAGGATTGCCATGGCGGCAAAGGCCGGGCCGGCCGTGATGCCGACGTTGGCTTGGGGCGGGATCCGACAGAAGCCCTCGTCGTCAACCACCGGCTGCACAACACCGGACCACGCGTCATAGGCAACTCCGTGCGATGGCAGGTTTCGGTACGGGCCAGTGGCTCCATATCCCGACAGCGAACAGACGACAATGTCAGGCTTCAGTTCCTTCAAACGAGCAGGTCCAAAGCCAATCTTGTCAAGGAATCCCGGACGCATCCCCTCGATCACCACATCAGCTGATCGGATCAACTCGCTCAAGGCATCCCGGCCAGCGTCGGACTTCAGATCAAGAACCAGGGACTTCTTGCCACGGTTCACGTGCAGGTGAAGCAGAGAATTCGATCCGTGTTCGTCATGGATGATCGGCCAGGTCATCGATCGGATGTAATCGCCGGAGGGCGACTCGACCTTGATGACCTCCGCGCCGAAGTCGATCAGGTGGCCACCGAGTGCGCCGGGGCCGAGCATGGATAGGTCGATGACGCGGACATCGGCGAGAAAGGCCTCAGGCATCAGGCCGGCCACACGATCGACTGTAACTCCGTGTAGGCGTGCAAACCGAACACCGCTCCATCGCGACCAATACCACTCATCTTGAAGCCGCCGAACGCGGTATTCGGGTTGCGCTGCGCCGTATTGACGCCAACGTTGCCGGTTCGAAGTCGGCGGGCGAGCCCATAGGCCCTTCCCGTGTCGCCCGAGAAGACATAGTCGTACAGACCGAACTCGCCGCCGTTGGCAAGCGCTACAGCCTCGTCATCATCGTCGTAGGTGAGGACGGCAACAACTGGGCCGAAGACTT
>JABIQM010000220.1 GCA_018699415.1 Acidimicrobiaceae bacterium | reverse complement strand
GGCGGCCGGAGCTTCAACACACGGCCGTGCGGGCCGTCCAGGCCGATCAAAACGCCGGCCTGGCGCGCCGCGTTGACGATGGCTCTGGCTCCTTCCCCATCAGGGCCGCCATCGTGGTCGAGCCAGTCGGCACCAACGAAAAGACCAACGTTGCGAACCTCGCCGAGGCGATCAGTAACACCCATTTCGCGAAGACCTGCAGCCAGATGGTCGCCCACCCGGGGTATCTGACCGAGCAGCCCTTCATCCTCGATCACATCGATCACGGCCATGCCCGCGGCGGCCTGGACCGGGGTGGCCGCGAACGTGTTGAAGTAGCGGGTGGACGAACGGAACCGGTCCACCAACTCGACCGGGGCCACCACCCCCGAGAACGGGATACCGGCACCCATCGGCTTGCCCATCACCGCGATGTCGGGTTCGAAGCCGGAGTACTCATAGCCCCACCAGCATCCACTACGAGCAAAGCCGGCTTGGACCTCATCGGCGATCATCAGTCCGCCAGCTGCGTGCACCAACTCGACTACCTCTGCCATCTCGCCTGCCGCAAGCGGCGGCAGGCCCTCGTTGGCGAGGATCGAGCACATCAACACTGCCGCTACCCCGATGCCCGCCTCCTCGAGCGACCCAATGGCGTCAGCGACACCATCGACGAACCGGCGGGAACCATCAGGCAGGGGCACCCCTCGTACTTCAGGGTCGATCGGTTTGCCGGCGGCAGAGCGGCCACCGATGTCGCTCAGCCGGCCAACATCAGTGTTGTTGCCGTGGTACGCGGCTTCGCTGGTTATGAATCCGCGCTTACCTGTGGCCAGGCGAGCCATCGTCATTGCCACCTCATCAGCCTCGGTTCCCGAACACGCGAACACCAGAGATGCCAGCGGCTCGAGGTGAAGCGCCGCCAACCGTTCGGCGTAGTCCACCACCAAGCCATGGACGTACCGACTGTGGACTTGAAGCGTTGCCATCTGAGCGCTGACAGCCGCAACAACGCGGGGGTTGGCGTGGCCCACGCACGGGACATTGTTGTAGGCGTCAAGGTACCGCCGGCCGTCCGAGTCAAACAACCAGACGCCTTCCCCTCCGACGAGCTCAATCGGCTCGTCGTAAAAGAGCGGCGCACTATGACCAAAGACTTGTTTGTGGCGAGCGAGTGACGTCACCACCCACCTCCCAGATGTTGCACCCGCGCATTGGTCATGCGATTCCTCGCCTCTGGGCAGCCGTTCATAGCGGCAACCGTAGATCACTCGTTCCCGATCGGCTCTTTGAGGCTTTCCATACCTGTGTGTCCATAGTCAGCAGTAGCGTTCACGAATGTCGATGAACACTGACACCGAGGAAGGGATCTTCTCGGAACAGTGGCGAAGTACAACAATCGCAGTCATGGCAGCCGTCGGCATTGTCGCCTACAACAACCTGGCAGTCAGCGCCGCACTCCCTGAGGTCGGCAACGACCTTGGCGATGTGGCCCTGCTCCCGTGGACGATCTCGGTGGAACTGCTCACCTCTGGCGTCGCCATGCTGGCCGCAGGGCCACTGATCGACAGCATCGGTGCCCGTCGGATTTTCCGCGTCGGCGCAATGGGATTCATCGTCACATCTGTGCTGTGTGCATTTGCACCATCGATGTTGGCGCTCGTGGGAGCCCGGGCGCTCCAGGGAGTCTTCGCCGGTTTGGTGATGACAGTGGTGATGGCGGCAGTGGGAATTCTGTATCCCCCTCAGACTCGTGCGAAAGTGTTCGCCGCCAATGCCACGGTGTGGGGGGTCACGAGTGTGGCAGGCCCAACCATTGCGGCAGCTCTCGTCTCGACCGTCGGATGGCAAGGCATCTTCTTGATGAATGTGCCCGTCGCCGTGATTGCCGCAGTGCTGGCCTGGAACAAAATGCCGGACCGCGACGAGCAGGCCGAGCGAAGCTCAGTCGATAGCCGTGGCATTGCGCTGGTCACCGCGATCACCGCCGCTGCGCTCGCCACGGCACAAGGCTCGCTACTTCTGATCGCAGTGGGTGTCGTCGTGACGCTGGTCGCTGCTGGCCTGTACGTCCCTCATGAGCGCCGGTCCACTCATCCGGTCGTGCGTATCACTCACATCATGTCGCCCAAGTTTCGAAACGTGCACCTCACGTCAGCGCTGGTGGTCGGCGCCGGTATCGGCATTCACGCGTTCCTTCCGATTTATCTCCGCGGTGCCCGGGGGCTGTCCATTGCAGCGGCCGCATTCTCGATCGTGTGGATGTCCACTGCGTGGTCAATGTCAGCGTTTACCGCGAGTCGGCTCCAACGCCGCTACCCGCCCGAACCAATCATTTTTGGGGCGTCGATCAATGCGTTCTGTGGCACTGTCGCCATCGCCTTGAGCGTCAGTGCTGAGGTTCCCATCTGGATGCTGTTCGTCAGCCTGTTCTGGGCTGGCTCAGGGATTGGGGCCATATCGACAACTGGCGTGGTCATGCTGCAGTCCCGTGTCAACCTCAACGAAATGGGCCGCATCAACGCAGCCCACCAGTTCTTGCGCACTGTCGGCATTACCTATGGTGTCGGTCTGGCTGGCGTGATCATCTTCACCACCGTCGATCGACGTACCGGCAACGTTGAGACAGTCCGAGAACTACTGGGTGGGGACGATACGGCCGTCAACCAACCCGTCGTTGATGCGCTCGCTGCGGGCTACTCCTACACGACGTTCGCGGCCGTGTTTACCATGGCTCTCGCTATCCGCTCAGCACGCGCCCTAGTGCGAGACCGCGTCGAGCCAGTACCATCCGCATCGTGAAGGCACTTCGGTTCAGTCGGAATGAAAGCAAGTACGCGGCAGCGATGATCGCGGCGCGGTTCCGACCGGGTGCCGGCGGCACCGTCGGTCCGCTGAGCCTCATCGACGACGCGGCCCCCGACCTTCCCACCGAGGACTGGGTCCGGGTCTGGCCACGGCTGGCCGGCATCTGCGGTTCTGATCTTTCCACGATCGACGGACACGCCTCGCGCTACTTCGAAGACTTCGTGTCGTTTCCCTTCGTACCCGGTCACGAGGTTGTCGCCGATACTGCTGATGGCCGTCGTGTTGTGCTCGAGCCAGTGCTCGGCCACACGTGCCGCGGCTTTGAACCACCGTTCGAGGGTGCCTCGCCGGCCGACGGCAACGACTACCGCCATCTCACCTGTGGACACCTCGAGCCCGGTTTACAGACCGGCTTCTGTGAGAGCACCGGTGGCGGATGGTCAACCGAGTTCGTGGCGCATCCCAGCCAGCTCCACGATGTGCCCGACTGGATGAGCGACGAGCTCGCCGTCACGATCGAGCCTGTGGCCGGTGGCGTTCACGCCGCGCTACGGGCCAATGTCAAAGACGGCGAGACCGTCGCCGTGATTGGTGCCGGCGCCATGGGCCTTGTCACCGTCGCCGCACTCCGGCACTTCACCAACCCTGATTCGATCATGATCGGGGCCAAGTACCCGGTGCAGAAAGATCTCGCCGCAGAGTTTGGCGCCGATGTCGTGTGCGCTCCAGGCGAACTGGCCCGCGCTGTTCGTCGCTCCACCGGGTCGTTCATGGTCGGCCCCCGTCTCTCAGGCGGCGCCGATGTTGTGATCGACGCCGTTGGCAGCCAGGAGTCGATTGAGTCTGCGATCTCAATGTGCCGTCCCCGAGGCCGCGTTGTGCTTCTCGGTATGCCGGGCGTCGTTGAACTCGACCTGACGGCCCTATGGCATCGCGAAACTGAGCTGATCGGCACCTACACCTACGGCACCGAAACTCTTCCCGACGGCCGCATCGCATCAGCATTTGCGCTCGCCCTAGAGCTGGCCGGGAAGGTCCCATTCGACCACCTCGTATCGGCCACCTATCCCTTGATTCGCTACCGCGAGGCGCTTGTTCATGCCGCCGAAGCCGGCTCGCGAGGCGCAGTGAAGGTGGCCTTCGACATGCGTGGCGAGAAGCGTCGGGGAATCCCTGCGGTGGAATCCTGATTCCCTCGTTGGATTCGGTGAACAAAAGGCCAGACTGAAGGCTATGGCCGAGACCACTACTGCGCCCGCCCTTGACGACGAGACCCACGCCGCCCTCACGCTCTACAACGAGTACGTGAAGGCTGACCGCGAGCGCTCCCAGCGCGAGAAGCGTGTCAAGAAGGCGGAGCGGACCAAGGAAGAGGCCGCAGCCCTCGTCAAGAAGCTGAGCGCATCCGGCTCGGCTGAAGAGAAGGCCGCCGCTGACGTCGCGTACCGCGAGGCTAACGACGCATGGCGCAAGCTACGTGACGGCGAAGAGCCCGAGCCCGCCGCCGCCGCCGAGGAAGCCCCCTCCGAGGAAGCCCCCGCCGAAGTAGCAGAAGCCACACCGGCTGATGATGACGGCGGCGAAGACGCTCCCACCGTCGCGGTTGCTGACGAAGAAGAGTAGGTAGCTGTCGGCTGGAGAACGTCTCGAGCGTGTGCCCCCGAGGGGAGCCACACGCTCGGTCAACACTGGGGATGAATCAGCTTTTGAACGGTTTGCGGGGCTAGTCGCCCTGGTACGAGTTCCAATCCATGTCGCCGGCCTCGTTGATCCAGGCTTCAATGAACCAGACCTGACCTTCGCCTTCGAAGTCAACCTTGGCCGTGGATGCAGGCGCACCCTCGTTGTAGTCCCAGGCTTCGAAGCCGGCAGAAGGAGCGAGCTCCTTCACCCGGAGCTGGCCGTCGTAGAGCTTGAACTTGGCAGCGCCAACTTCGGCAATCTCGACCCATTGGTAGACGGGCTCAGAAGCGATCGCTTCATCCCAGCGGTGGATCTCGACCTCGGTGTTGTCGTTGATGAGCGCTTTGCCGTACCAGATGTGCTCACCGTTGAGAAAGCCGACGTAGACCTTCCAGCCTTCAGCCTTGATGACTTCGTAGGTGTAGCCGTCGTTGACGGTGACGTCGCCGACCCAGAGTGTGTCGCCTTCACGCTCGACAACGAAGCTGCCCTTGCCGGGAACCTCAACCACGAAACGGTCGACGATGACTGGCGCTACCGGCTTGGGTTCGGGCGCAACAGTGGTGGTTGTCGGCGCAAGGACCTCTTCAACAATCACGCTGAGTTCGCCATGCAGACCGGGCTTGATGATGATCTCCTTCTTGAGAGCGCCGTTGGCGATGACGACGACGAGATGCTCGCCGTCGAACTCGGCACTGATGACTTCCCATCCTTCGGTCAGGCCGTAGGAGATCGCTTTGATCTCGCCACCGAGGGTTTCTTCGACCTCAGCAGTGCCAAGTTCACCGAGGTCAACGTCGTGGACGATCTGATCTGAAGGGACAGTCGTGGTGGGGGCCGCCGTGCTGGTGGTGGCTTCCTCAACATTGGCGTCGATGCCGTCTGCTCCATCGGCGTCGCCCGCGTCGGGGAGCTCAACGTCTGGGACAGTGTCCTCAGGGATGCTGTGGGCGGTCTCGACCTCGGAAGTACCACCATTGGTCGATGCCATGGCCGCAGCACTCACGGCCAGCAACGGCACCAGTGCCACACCGCCGACCATCCGACGTATATGGCCGATCCGAGCAGAACGCATGCGCGGACGCAATTGCTCGAGAATCAGGTCGGTTTCGTTCTGGGACGTTTGTTCGTTCATCGGGCCATCTCCTGGTTACCGATTCGCTCGGCCATGCGGGGCTTGAGGGTTTGACGGGCACGACTGAGGTGGAAACGGACCGCTCCCGGGGAGATCCCCATGCGATGTGCTGCCTCCTCGGTGCTGAAACCAGCGCCGTAGTAGAGGTCGACGGCTTGTCGCTGCTGGGGAGGGAGTTGGTCGAGGGCTTCGTCGAGTGGTCCGCCAAGATCAGTGCCGGATTCGG
>JABIQM010000272.1 GCA_018699415.1 Acidimicrobiaceae bacterium | reverse complement strand
GTATCACTGGTTCTCCATATTGTTTGTACCCGATTGTTTGTACCCGATTGTTTGTACCCGATTGTCTGTACCCGATTGTCTGTACCTGATCGTCGGTACCCGCTTCAAAGGCGCTATGTGCCTCTCGGTTCGCCATGCTAGTTAGAGGTCGCAACCAAACTGGGAGTTCGACATGGAATGTGCCGCTGACGCCATCGCCTATCAGGAAGCTTCGATCGAGATCGCCGCCTCACCCGTGGCGGTCTACGACCTTGTTTCTGATCTTGTTCGCATGGCCGAATGGAGTCCGGAGTCCACGGGTGGATCGTGGCGGGACGGAGGCACCGGCCAGGTCGGCGACGTTTTCGATGGTTCGAACAAGGTCGGCGACAACGAATGGTCACGAGAAGTGGAGGTCGCAGCCGCTGACCAGGGGCGCGACTTCACGTTCGTTACGGGTGGGGTCGAGAACAACCGAACCTGGTGGTCCTACGAGATGGCCCCCTTCGGCACCGGCACGACACTCACCGAAAAGTGGTGGGTTGTGAACAAACCGCCATTGTGGGTTGACCGATCTCACGACCAATTCCTCGAACGCGCCGCGGCCACGATCGGCATGATCGAGACGACCCTCGCCGGAATCAAAAAGAGCGCAGAATCCGACACGTCTTCTTCAAGGATGTCTTCTTCAGAGACGTCTTCACCAGCTGACTCCTCCTCAGAAACTGGTGCTCAGGCAATGGCTGAGCAGATGGTTTCGGTGAGCCGGGTCATCTCGGCGTCGCCGGAGAAGATTTTCGATGTGCTGGCGACCCCGCAGGGCCACGTTGACATGGACGGCAGTGGCACGGTTAAAGGTGTGATCAGCCAAGACGAGCGACTAAAGCTCGGAAGTACTTTCCGCATGAATATGAAGATCGGCGTGCCGTACCGCATGAAAAGCACGGTGAAGGAGTTTGAGGAAAGCCGCTTGATCGCCTGGGCACACTTCTTTCAACACCGCTGGCGATATGAACTCGAACCAGTCGAGGGCGGTACGAAGGTGACAGAAACATTCGACTGGTCGACCGCCCGGTTTCCCAAAGGACTCGAGTGGGCTGGTTACCCAACGAGCCATCCCAAGCACATGACGGCGACGCTCGAACGGCTAGCTGAACTCGTCGCAGACGACTGACCGGCCGGTCAGTCGACGCCGGGCGCATCCTGCGAACGTTCGGAGACGAAGGTCTCGAGCCGTTCAAGATCGACCACATCACAGGTGAGTTTCCAGGTCCAGGCTGTGGCGACGATTGGACCTGGTAGGTCACGGCCAGCGGGTGCCAAAGCGACTGGACCGGCGAGAGCGACCGAATCATTGAGGAAGCCGACCAACTCAGTGACGGCTTCAGGGGAGACCGTCTCGTCGTACTGAATAATTGCGCCGCCCGATTCAAGGACCCGGACCTGCATCACCTGAAGAAGCGGTCCATCGAACACGCCCGATGCCGGCGGGCCGCTGGCGTGAGGGCCTGACGTTGGTGGATCGGTCGTGTACGTCAAGCCGTCGAGGTCGATCACGTGAAGCCCGCTTTGCGGGTCCTGTCGCTCCCGCAACTCGGCACATGCTGACGAAGAACCGTCCCCGCAGGCCACCGCGAGCACGCCCATGGCCGCCGCCAAAGCGAAGAGGGTGGGGGAGCGACGCATCGACCGATCATGCCGCAAAATCCATGCGATCCGACGGGACTAGAGTGTTGCCTATGTCCAAAGTTCAGATCGAGCGCAAGCTTCGCACCGTCAGCACCCAGCTGCGTTCGCTGCGCGACGAGCTCCAGGTTTCGGATGAACAACTCCGCCAACTCGCCGACGAGGCCGACGATGCGCGTCTTCGGGCTCTTGTCTCGGAAACCCCGCTCGCCGAAAAGGAACATCGTAAGGCGAGCCGTCATCTCGAACGGATGCGCAAACATCGCGGGCAAATCACAGCCAAGATCGTTTCGCTTGACGCCGAGCAGGACGCGCTCCTCGATCGGTTGTCTGCGAGCTCGTGAGCGTTCGAGTTGTGGTAGCGGAAGACGAAGCGATCATTCGTCTCGATCTTGTCGAAATCCTCCGTGAAGAGGGCTATGAGGTCGTTGCTGACTGCGGCCGAGGTGACGAAGTTGTTCAACTGGTCGAGCAGCACGCTCCCGACTTGGTGCTGCTCGACATCAAAATGCCGGGGATGGACGGCCTCAGCGCGGCTCGCTCCATCGACGAACACTTCGACGCGGCGATCGTGATACTTACAGCGTTCACCCAGCGAGAACTGATCGACGAGGCAAGCGACGCCGGTGCGATGAGCTATCTCGTCAAGCCCTACCAACGCAGCGATCTTGTGCCGGCTCTGGAGCTTGCACGGGCTCGGCGCCAGGAACGACAAGCCCTCACCGACAAGATCGGCGAACTTGAGTCCCGCATGGAGGAACGGAAGCTGATAGATCGATCAAAGGGAGTTCTCATGGACACTCACGGAATGTCCGAAGATGACGCGTTTCGTTTCCTTCAGAGATCAGCCATGTCGGGCCGCCACCGGATGAGCGATGTGGCCCACGAAGTGCTCAGCGGCCGTCTCGCTCCCTAGCCGATCGCGTTAGGGTCAGCGGCAATGGCCACAGTGATGCTCATCGACGGGAACTCGCTTACCTATCGCGCGTTCTTTGCCCTCCCAACCGATATGGCGACTGCCTCCGGGCAGGTCACGAACGCCGTCTTCGGTTTCACGTCGATGCTCATCAATCTGATGAAAGACCATGAGCCAGAGCGCATCGGCGTGGCCTTTGACCGGCCCGAGCCCACGTTTCGTCACAAGATGACGCCGAGCTACAAGGCGCAGCGCGAGTCAGCTCCCGACATTCTCCGTCAGCAGATGGGCCTCGTCCGCCAGGTTCTCGACGCGCTTGCTATTCCCTCGATGGATGTCGTCGGCTTCGAGGCGGACGACATCATTGCCACGCTTGCCACCCAGGCCCGAGACCGCGGTGACGATGTCATCGTCGTTACCGGCGATCGCGATAGCTATCAGCTCGTGGAGGATCCGCACATCAAAGTGCTTTACAACAAGCGCGGCGTCAGCGACTACGCCCTCTATGACGAGGCCGGCATCCTTGAACGCACCGGCGTGCGCCCGGGCGACTATGTCCAATACGCCGCAATGCGAGGCGACAAATCCGACAACCTGCCTGGCGTGCCCGGGGTTGGCGAGAAGACCGCCGCCAAGCTGATCAATGAACGGGGCGGGATCGATGGCATATATGCCTCACTGGACGAGTTCACGCCAAAGCTGCGCGAGAATCTGGCCGCCAACGAAGACCAAGTGCGAAGCAATATCGAGATGATGGTGTTGGTTCGTGATGTTGAACTGCCGTATGTGATCGACGAACTCACCCGGGGCGAATCTGATATCGAAGGCATCAAGAAACTCTTCGATTTCCTGGAGTTCCGACGCTTGTGGGATCGGCTCGCACCGCTACTGGGTGTAGCCCCGACAGCAGC
>JABIQM010000151.1 GCA_018699415.1 Acidimicrobiaceae bacterium | reverse complement strand
TGGGACAAGGAAGGTATTGAGTCCCAGATCGTGTCGGGCCAACATATGCACATGATCCGTGCCGTCTATCCACCGGGGGCGAGTTACGAGATGCACAAACATCCGCACGAACAGTTCAGCCTTCTTCTCTCGGGTCGTCTCCGTCTCACGGTTGGAGACGAGACCCGCGAAATCGGACCCGGTGATGGGTGGTACGCCCCCGGCGATGTTTCCCACGGCGGAGTCGTCCTCGGCGACGAGGAGGCGGTGTTCATCGACATTTACTCACCGGCCACCACGTGGATTTTCGGTCAACTCGAGTCCGCAAGACACATCCCCGCCCGACGGTCACCAACATGAGCGTCACCCTGACCAATATCTTTGACGCCGATGCCGATACCGCCGACGTGGCCGAGGCGGTGAGCGATGACGGCTACGCCGTCATTCATGGAGCCCTCGATGGCGACGCCCTGGGCGCGCTGAAATCTGACTTACAGCCGTACCTCGATGTAGCCCACTTAGGGCACGACCCGTTCATGGGCAGTCTCACGAAGCGATTCGGTGCACTCATCTCGAAGTCGACTGCAGTTCAGCAACTCATCATGGATCCGACGGTGCTGGCGGTGGCGAACCACACCCTGCTGCCAAGCTGCGCCCGCTATCACGTGCATTACACCGGGGTGATGCACCTCGAACCGGGAGAGACGCAGCAGATACTTCATCGCGACACGTCGA
This sequence comes from Acidimicrobiaceae bacterium, assembly GCA_018699415.1. Lineage (GTDB taxonomy): Bacteria > Actinomycetota > Acidimicrobiia > Acidimicrobiales > Aldehydirespiratoraceae > JAACCU01. The sequence continues at coordinate 5,477 of JABIQM010000151.1, read as the reverse complement.
TCTACCCGATCGCCAACCCGTGTCCGCCGCTCACGCTGGCGACGATGTGGGCGCTGAGCGATTTCACCCGAGAGAATGGCGGCACCAGAATCGCGCCCGGAAGTCACCGTTGGGACAACGACCGCGTGCCAACCCGTGACGACATCGTCGCCACCGAGATGCCTGCCGGATCGGTCCTGATCTATATCGGCAATGTTGTCCACGGTGGTGGGTCGAACCGCTCCAGGCAGCCTCGCACCGGTGTGGCGCTGCACTACTCACTGGGTTGGCTCCGTCAAGAGGAAAACCAGTACCTGGCTGTCTCTCACGAGCAGGCCCAATCACTGCCCGATGAACTTCAGGAGTTGATGGGGTACGCGCTCGGTTCATCGAACCTGGGGTTCGTCGACCATGTGGCACCCAAGGACTACCTCCATGGTGTCCGTGACCCGGCGGAGAGCGATTTGAGCCCCGATGGCCTGAGCGATCGCGTCAACGCCCTCGAGCGGTTCCATGTGAGCCACACCGCTCGTGGTCGCCCTCGTCACTACGACGTTGCCACTGACTGAGTTACAACTGGTCGGAGGCTGCCCAGGTGGCGTGGGTTCCACTGCAGATGCGCTCGGGGAGTTTGACTCTGGCGATGGGGCCGGAGGCGGGGTCACTCGCCTCGAAGATCTCGCAGTGCGACATGTCATTGTGGATGTCGGACGAGAACGTGAGTAGGTAGGCGTCGTCCTCAGCCGTTGAGCCAAGCTTCGGCGCAACAACGGTCTCACTGAGGAAGGTGCCCTCCGGGGCCTCCCACAACTCCTCGGTTCCTGCGACTACGTCATGCTTGATCAGGCCGTCGAACGCGAACAAGCCCTGTGCGCAGCGAGCGTTGTACGAATAGCGATACGGGCGACCCCAATGCTGACCATTGATCATCGGGAACTCGGAGCACTGATCACTCATCGACTCTTCCTTGGTCTCGCCAGTGACAAGGTTGAAACGCCATCGATGTGCTCGCGCCTGCAAAACATTCATGTCGAGCGTCTCGAAGCCCTTGAAGCGTGGGTCGGTGTTTGCGCTTCGGTCGATGCCGCGAGCGGTCGGATTGTGCTGGAAGAACCCGTCGAGCACCACCTCATCGCCGTCCTCGAACGCATTGCTCCAGTGAAGGACAAAGGTGGGGTCGGCCTCAAACCACCGGATGTCCTCGGTCGCACCATGGCGAGGGATCAACGCAAAACGGCTGGGCAGGTCACGGCGAAACACATTCGAATAGAAGCCGTTGGCCAAGGCCTCAGGATCCCAGAACAGCGGCAAGTCGTTCAGGATCGACCAATTCTCGGTGAACATCATGTCGTGGGGGAGGCGAGGACCCGGTAGCGGAATATCGACATAGGTGACGAGATCGCCGTCAGCGCTCACCACGCCATAGTGCATGTAGGGAGCATCGGCGCCGTAGTTGAAGAACAGCAGTTCACCGGTGTGCTCGTCCACTCGAGCATGGGCCGACACGCCCTCTTTGGGGAATCGGCCGTCCCATGCGGAGACGCCCTTTGGTTCAAGCGTGCGAGGGTCGAGACGGTAAAGCTCACCGCATTGATAAAAGCTGGCCAATGCTTCGCCCCGGTGCACGATCACGTCAGTGGAGGCGTTGTCCTTCATCATGGTGCGCGCACCCCAACCATGATCGACGACAGCATTCGACGGGTGCTCGGTAATCCCCGCCCACAGGCTCTGTTTGGCTTCTTGTTCGGCGAGGAAACCCTCGGTGCGGACAAAGCGATTGGCGTATTTGGCTTCGCCGTTGGCAAAGCCAATCGAGTGCAGCATGCCGTCACCATCAAAGGGGTGGTAGCGCTTGGCGGGTTCGAAGACGGCGGTCTCGGTGTTGCGGAGGTAGACGCCGGCGAGATCGTCGGGGATCTCTCCTTCAACGTCGAGGTCCCACGCGTCGTACTCGCTGTATTGGGGACGCCACAGGCCGGACCGGTACGGATGATCATCACCAGGGGGCAGACCCGATTCGAACGTTTCTCGCAGCTCAACTTTCACGCCAGAACCTCTCTACAGAGTTTTACTAGTAGTACTCCAGAAACTGTGTCACTGTAAAGGGGTGACGACCACCTTGCCGCGCACGAGTCAGACCCTCACCGCGCGTAGTCGCCGCACGCGAACCGCTCTTGTGGCCGCCGTGCGGTCCAATCTGCGAGTGCACGGCACCTTCACCGCCGCCTCGGTCGCCGACCGTGCCGGGTGCTCGCCGGCCACGTTCTACAGCCATTTCGGAACCAAGGATGATGCGCTCACCGCAGCGTTCGACCAAACGCTCACCGAACTCGTGGACGGGTCGGTACAGCGGCTGACGGTCGCGGCATTCGATGACGCAGGTATCGATGCCACCGTCGCGGCCTTTGTTGAGTGGCAAGCACAGTTCTTCCGGGTCGAGTCATTGGTATTTCGGGCAGCCCTGAGCCGACTGCCCGCGCATCAGCCACTCCGAGCCGCCTACCGACGAGCCGAAGAGCAGACGCTTACCCACATGGACGCAACCCTCAGCACTCTTCAGACGGCAGGCACAGTTCGAACGGGTGACACCACCGAATTGGCTGAAGCGTTCATGATCGCATCCCAAGGGATCAACAATCCACGGGCACTGCGCTCCGAGGCAGCCGGGCAACGGGCTGCCCTTGCCGCAGGAATTTCTGGCATGCTCAAACCAAGGGGGATCTCACAATGACCGAGCCACAAACCATCGACGACCTCGTCCGGCGATCCGTTACCGCACGAGGCGACCATCCGGCGTTGGCCGACGCGCCGAACCGTGCCGACATCCTCGGCGGTGAGCCGCGCCGCCTGACCTGGTCCGAGGTCGACGCCGAAATCGATGCCATGGCAGGAGCTCTCGCGGCGCGAGACGTCGGGCCCGGGACACCGGTAGCGATCCAACTCCCCAACGTGGTCGAGTTGCCCCTGCTGATTCTCGCCTGCTTCCGGCTCGGAGCGGTTGCCGTTCCATTCCCCGTTCAGCACCGAAGTCACGAACTCCACCACGGGGTGGAGACCGCCGAATTCCGGCTGATGATCACCGCCGATCGCCCCGACCGCCCCGACCAAATCGACAGTGTCCGCTCGTCGCTCGCCGACTACGGCGTTGACGTAGTCGATGTCGCCGACCTCACCACGGGCGATGCCGCACCCCCAGCACGCCTCGAGGGAAACGCTACATCTGTGGCCTCCATCTGCTGGACGTCGGGCACGACAGGAATGCCCAAGGGTGTACCCCGGACACACGCACAATGGATGGCGTCATCGTCGTTCCAGGTGCAAGAGCTTGGGATCAACGCCGAAGACCAGATCCTCTGCCCCTTCCCCGTGGTCAACATGGCCGGCATCGGCGGCATGCTCGTGCCATGGGCCGAAGCCGGCGCCTTCATGGCGATGCACCACCCACTCGATCTGCAGGTGTTCCTCGGTCAACTCCAAAGCGAGAAGATTTCCTACACCGTCGTTCCCCCTGCTGCGCTCAACATGCTCTTGGGCAACGAAGCATTGCTCGACTCACTCGATCTCTCCAGCATTCGAGCGATCTCGTCGGGCTCAGCGCCGCTTGATCCGTGGATGGTTGAGGGTTGGCAGAAAAGAAACATTGAGATCATCAATGTGTTCGGCTCCAACGAAGGTGCCGCTCTGCTGTCGACAATGGCATCAGTTCCCGATCCCACCGAGCGCGCCCGTTACTTCCCGGTGCCCGAACGCGAAGGGGTTGAGGTTCGCCTCGTCGATCTCGACACCGGCGACGTGATCACCCAAACCGGCCACACCGGTGAACTCCGTTTCCGGGGTATCACCGTGTTCGACGGCTACGTCGGTTCAACCGGCGAAGAGTTCGACGAGGATGGCTACTACCGCACCGGCGATATCTTCCAATACACGGGCGACCAACAACCGCCCCGTCTCCTCCAGTTCGTTGACCGAGCGAAGGACATCATCATTCGCGGCGGGATGAACATCTCCGCCGCCGAGGTCGAAGCTCTGGTGAGCGGTCACCCCGGCATCGTCGAATGCGCCGCAATCGGCTATCCGGATCATGATCTCGGCGAAAAACTCGGCATCTTTGCCGTCGCTGCGCCCGATGCCACACCGACGCTCGAGGAAGTGACCGCGATCATGCGCGAGCATGAAGTGGCGAGCTACAAGCTCCCCGAACGCCTCGAAATCATCGAAAGCCTCCCGCGCAACCCGGTCGGCAAGGTTGTCAAACCCGAACTCCGCGAACTCTGGAGCAAGTCATGAACCAGCCCACGCAGCACGTCACCATCCTCGGCGGTCATCAGACCGACTTCGCCACCAACATCGCCAAGCAAAACGAGGATGTCGCCGACCTCACCAAACGCGCAATCGAGGCCACCCTCGATGATGCCGGCATCGATGCTGACGCCATCGAAAGCATCCACGTGGGCAACGCGTTCGGCCAGCTCTACAACGGCCAGGGCCACATGGGCGCCATGCCCGCCACCGTGATTCCCGAGCTTTGGGGTGTGCCAAGCATGCGCCACGAGGCCGCGTGCGCGTCAGCGTCGATGGCAACCCTGTCCGCCATGGCCGAGATCGAGTCGGGTCGCTACGACTGCGTTCTCGTGCTCGGCGTGGAGCAGGAGAAAAACATGCCTGGCGCTCAGGCGGCCAGCGTGCAGACAGCGGCCGCCTGGGTCGGCCACGAGACCGAGGGCATCGACTTCTTCTGGCCCTACTGCTTTGATCGGGTGGCCGACGAGTACGACAAGCGTTTCGGTGTCGATGACGAACACCTCCGTGCTATCGGCGAACTCAACCTCCGCAACGCCAAGGCCAACCCCAACGCCCAGACTCGCGAATGGAAGTTCACCTCCGACTCGTTCGGACTCGACGATCACCTCAACCCGGTCGTTCACGGCCGTCTCCGCCGAAATGACGTCACCCAGATCACCGACGGTGCGGCCGGCGTTGTGCTGGTTTCTGACCGCTGGCTTACTGAGAACGGCGGACGTGCGAGCATCGGTCGAGGCAAGGCTCGCATCGCCGGCTGGGGCCATCGCACCGTGGGCCTACCAATCAGCCAGAAGTTCGAGCGCTCGACTGACTCTGAGTACGTCATGCCCCACGTGCGCGAGGCAATCACCGATGCAATGAGTCGCGCCGGGATCAGCGGAGTCGAGGATCTCGATCTCATCGAGACTCATGACTGCATGACGCCATCTGAATATCTCGCCATCGACCACTTCGGCATCACGGCGCCGGGCGAAAGTTGGAAGGCCGTCGAGGACGGCTCACTCGAACGCGACGGTCGAATCCCCGTCAATCCGAGCGGTGGTTTGATTGGCGGTGGGCACCCCGTGGGTGCAACCGGCGCCCGGATGCTGGTCGACGCCATGAAGCAGGTCAGCGAGACGGCCGGCGACTACCAAATCGATGGGGCGCGCCGAGCGGCCACACTCAACATCGGCGGCAGCACTGCCACAACTGCA
>JABIQM010000278.1 GCA_018699415.1 Acidimicrobiaceae bacterium | reverse complement strand
ATCACATCCGAGATGGGTGGAACCCTGGTGGCGCCCGGGAGCCACCGCTGGGACGATCCGATGCGTGTTCCGACAGACGCGGAAACGGTGGCATGTGAGCTGCCCGCTGGATCGACGCTGTTCTTCCGCGGCGACACGCTCCACGCCGGTGGAGCGAATACCACCGCTGATCGGCGTCGCCGCGCCCTGTCGACGGGGATCTGCGCAGGTTGGCTCCGCCCGGTTGAGAACAGCTACACCAATGTGCCGATCGCCGCAGCAGCGAAGTTGTCCCGTCGAGCCCAAGAGTTGCTCGGCTATGCCCTCTATGACGCATCTTCGATCGGTGGCGGCTATCTCGGATACCACGACATGGGCGACCCGATGAAGTTGTTCAGCCAGGAACCCTGAGCACACTGGAGCACACTGGGGACAGGCTCCGGCGTGCGTTAGTCCAGCATCTTTGCCAAGCGACTCCACAGCATGGCGAAGTCCACATCGGAATCGAGTCGGTTCCGCGCTCGACGAAGCGAAGAACGAACGGTGGCAGCATTGGTGAAGCCGAACGACCCGACCAAGGAGGTCAGAGGCTTGTCGGTCAGTTCAGCGATTGCGAGCGTGAGCAGGAGTCGTGGCTCGTTCACCTGGCTGTGCCCTCTTTCGGTCAGCGTGGACGGCGTGGCGTCACTGATCCGGCAGATCTGTCGGACGACCTTGCTCGGTTGGCGTTTGTCGCTCGGACATGGCTGCTCGACAAAGTTCCGGTAGCTCTCTGCGCCACCTGCGATGAAGAGCACCGTCCCTGTGGACAGCCAGGCCGGTGGCTGACGAAGACCGAGATAGGAGCGATGGCTGGACCAGCGGTAGTCCTCGAGTTTGGTGATTTCCTTGATGTCGAGTGGGTTACGGGCCACGTAGCGCACGGTGGTGAGCAGATGTTCGTCTGACTCAATGGCCACCGAGCCGAAGCGGCTGCGAAACAGCGGCCCGTCTACGTCGTGGCGGTGATTGAACTGCTGGACATACATCTGGCCGAGGTACTGCATCATTTCGGCGAGGTTGCCGCCAGGGCAGCGGAGAACCAGGTGGTAGTGATTACCCATGAGGCAGAAGGCGTGAACTTCGATCCCGTGTCGGTTGACTGTCTCGGCGAGCAGGCTGAGGAACTTGCCTCGGTCGTGCTCAGTCTGAAAGATGGGCCAGCGCCGCGCCCCGCGGTTGAACACGTGGTAGCAGCGGCTGTTGGGGTGTATCCGTGGTTGTCGTGGCATGACCGCGAACGTACGACCGGGGTCTGACAGCGATGAGAGCACGCCGGGGCCTGTCCCCAGTGTGCTCGGTGTGCTTTAGGTCAGTCCGGCCAAGCTGGTGCCGACTGACATCAGCTCGAGGATTGTGCCGAAGGGGTCCCGGCAGTAGACGGCGGCGGCACCGCCTTCGTCGATGTCGATCGGGTCGCCCATCGTGCTGCCGCCCAACTCGACGACCCGAGTCAAAGCAGCTTGAACATCGTCGACCTGGATGGCGAGATGGCGAAGCCCTCGCTCATGCGCGCCGCGGGTCGCAGGGTCGTCGCCTTGTTGATCCGGCGCCGAGTACTCCCACAACTCAAGGAACGAACCGGAGCCCCGCAGCATTACGCCGTCCGCAGAGGAGTCGACGAGTCCGATCGCCGAATCTATGTCGGGGGTCGGTGCACGCCAATGGTCACGCTCGATCTCGACCATGTCGAGGAGCGCTCCATAAAAGGTGATCGCCGCATCCAGATCGTCGACGACTAAACCAGCGTGGTGGATGCCCCGGACGTTCACGCTGTCAGGCGCTCGCGGATCTGGACGATGTTGCCCGCTGGTTCGCGCACATAGCCGGTGCGACAACCAATGCGGTCGTCGAATCTCGGAGCGGAAATCTCACCGAAACCGGCGTTGATCGCGTCGGCGAACGCCATGTCGAGATTGCCGGCTTGGTAGAGGACCGACGAAATGCAAGGACCATGGCGATCTATCAGAGCATGCTCCGCGTCGATCGATGGTGTGGCGAAGGCACTGACGCACTGGCGTCCGTCGTAGGTGTTGTCGGCGAGATACACGAGACCATCGTTGTTGGACCGTGCGTCGTGAACGATCTTCTGGCCCAGTACCTCGGTGTACCACTTCACCTGTGCGTCCAGGTCGT
>JABIQM010000207.1 GCA_018699415.1 Acidimicrobiaceae bacterium | reverse complement strand
GACCAAAGCGTTGCTCAACGGCATGCTTGGCACGGGGATCGAGAATGTCGAGAAGGCCGGTGACCATCTCTTCCTCGGCCTTGGCCATGACCTCGACCTCGGGGCCAGGGTTGGAGTCGGGGAGGAGGTCGACGAGTTCGTTGGAGTCGTCGTCGCCGATGGTGCGGTCAAGGCTGGTCGGCGTGGTGAGACGGTGCAGACGAGCATGCTCGTCGTCTAGTTCGTCGCCGTCGCCGGAAACGGCACGGAGAGCCGCACGCAGCGAGGCGGAGCGGTCACCGGGGAGACGAACGAGGCTTGCCTTCTGATCGAGGGCACGGCCGATGGCCTGACGAATCCAGAATGTGGCGTAGGTAGAGAACTTGAAGCCCTTGCGCCAGTCAAACTTGTCGACAGCGTGCTCCAGGCCAAGGTTGCCTTCCTGGATGAGGTCGAGCAGTTCCATGCCGGGGGGCAGCGGGTAACGGCGGGCGACGCTCACGACGAGGCGAAGGTTGGCTCGAATGAACCGGTCCTTGGCAGCGGCGGCTCGACGGATGGCTCGGTCGAGCTCACGGCTCTTCTCTCCATCGTCTTTGCGGGCACGGGCTTCGAAGCCCTTTTCGATAATTTGGCTGAGCTCACGCTCTTCCTGTGCGTTGAGAAGCGCAACAGCGCCGATCTCGTTCAGGTACTGACCAACTGAATCACTCATGTACATCTCTCACAGCGGAACTCGCCCATGCGAATTTCCAGGTAGGTGGTATTGCGGGGGGAGACTAGGTACCGTGTGCTCGCGTTCAGCGATTACGCGCCGCACTCCAGTCCAGCGGTGAACATTTAACTACATATCTATGCGTTTGTCCCGCATTTTCTTTGTGACGTTCGTCACGTTCGCAATGCGATGTGTCGATTTTCCGCTAAAAGCACTGCAAAAGCGCGGGATGTTCACCTCTAACACGGTTTGGAAGAGACTTTTCGGGCACCGGCCACAGCAAGCAATACGGCTAGCGCGCCTACACTCTCATCCGTGCACGATGGTCGGAAGCGAAGAATCGGTGTCTTTGGTGGCACCTTTGATCCGCCCCATCATGGCCATATTGCGGTAGCTCAAGAGGTACGGCACAGCCTGCACCTCGACGACGTCTTGATGGTTGTGGCCAACGATCCATGGCAGAAAACCGCAGTATTCACGGTCACACCTGCCAGCACCCGACTCGCCCTCTGTCGAATGGCTTTTGATCCGGTGGATGGGCTCGATGTGTCCGACATCGAAATCAGCCGCGGTGGAGCGTCCTACACAGCTGACACGTTGGCAGCGCTGAGCGGGACTGACCGCGAACTCTTTCTCGTCGTTGGATCTGATGCAGCTGCCGGCCTCGACACGTGGAAGCGAGCCGACGAGGTTCAGCGTTTGGCCACAGCGGTGGTCGTGGATCGCGGAGGCCGCCAGGGCGGTCGCCCGCCAGCGGGCTGGAATCATGTCGTGGTCGACGTTCCTGCTCTTGAGATCTCGTCCAGCGATTTGCGAGCGCGATTCGGAACCGACCGTCCAGTCGAGGGACTTCTGCCTCGCGCCGTCATCGACGAGGTCAGAGCACATGGTCTCTACGGGAGCGGTCGATGAAATTCCTTGATCTGCCTTCCGCTGGTGTGCATGAGTTGCTTGAGTTTGAAGACGACGCGCCGAGACGTCTGCGCCGACGTCGTCGGCCGGCCCCAAAAGCTAATTGGTTCTGGCGGTTCGTCTTTCCCCTGATGGTGGCCGGTGCCGGAATTGCAGTGTTGTTGTTGTGGGAGGCTGGCACCAAGGCGGTGCTTGATTCGACGGATGGCGAGGAATTGGCCGTCGTCACCGACCCTGCCGCTCCAGGCTTCGAAGCCTTTGTCGATCCGACGCCAACGATGCTGCTCGTCCACACCGACGGTGGACAATTGTCTGGGGTCACAGTGCTCTCGCAGACTGCGCTCGACAATGGCGGCACAGCTGTGCTGCTGTCGGCGGACTTGCTTGTCGAAGTCGATGGGGTGGCCGCCGCCTACCTACGCGAGGCATATACAGCCGGTGGAGCCGATGCGGTGGAAACGCTCGTTGCCGAACTTTTCGGGTTCGGATTCCTCGAACGGGTCGAACTCGATTCCTCGCAGCTTCGCGAGTGGATGCGGTTGGTCGAACCTGTCCCGTTCAACCTGCTCGACGATTTGCTGCAGATCAACGAGGCCGGTGACACGGAAGTCTGGCTCAGCCGAGGTCGCAAGGATCTCGACGGTGAACTCGCCGCTCAAATCTACGGGTTCACGAACCCGGGTGAATCCGATGCCAATCGCATCGAACGTCAACTCGACCTCTGGGTCTCCTGGCTCGACGCAATCGGTCGAGCCGACGATCTCGCGGCAGCGACACTGCCGTTCGATGACGGACTCTCTCCATTCCTGCGATCCCTCGGTGGTGGCTCAGCGGAGGTTTCGATTCTCGCGGCCGATGTCGTGACCGACGCCGAAGGTGAATCCTTCCTCATGCTTAACGCCAGCCAGTTGGACCGTGTGGCCGAGATCGCAGAGGCGATCGTGCCGGTGCCGATCGCTCCACCGCTTTCGGAGCGGTCGACGGTTCGGTTACTCAACGGCACCGATAACCCCGAAATTCGTGACGAAGCGATGGAGTTGCTCATTGAACTGGAGATCACGATCGGGGTGATTGGCAACGCGTTGGAATTTGGAGTCCAGCAGACTTCGGTCACGTATCATCGCGCTCAGGCTCAAGCCGATGCCGACCGCGTGGCTGCCGTACTTGGAACAGTGGCTACCCTCGTGGAAAACCTCGACCAGCCGGTAGACCTCACCATTGTGATCGGTGCCAACTGGGAGCCTTCGTGACACAGCATTTGAGCGACGAGCCGGACCTGCTGTCGCTGGTGCGGTGTGCTGCTGCCTCAGCAGATGACAAGAAAGCCAGCGAGCCTCTGATCATTGATGTTGGTGAGGTCTTCGCGATCTCGGACTATTTCGTGATTGCCAGTGGCGCAAGCACCCGGCAAGTTCACGCGATTGTCGGTGGCGTCGAAGAAGGCGTCAGACGAATCGGTGGGCCCAGCCCTGTCCGTCTTGAAGGCGTCGACGAATGTGAGTGGGTTTTGATGGACTACGGCTCGTTCGTGGTGCACGTCTTCAAACAAGAACAGCGCGACTTCTACCAACTCGAACGGTTGTGGGGTGACCGGCCCCTCATCACGTGGGAGCCCAATCTCCACTCCGAGGTTGAGCCGGCCTAGCGAGGAGTTCGCGTCATCGGGTACAGGGTTACGTCTGGTGCAAAGCTGATCTCCGTCACTGTTTCGAACCCGTGGCGCGCGTAGAGCGCCTTGCTTCGGGGCGTTGTGGCTTCGAGATGGGCGAGGAAGCCCTCGTTGTCACAAGTCAGCAGCACTCGCTCGAGAAGCGCCGATCCTAGCCCTTGTCCTCGGGCGGTGTCGGCGGCTCCGATTTGAGCGAGATAGAAGTGCGGTTCTTCAGGATGAAGTTCGTGCATGGCCGCGAAGTTCGCGACGGCGGGTTCAAAAATTTCGGGGTTGGCGTGTGTGGCGAAAATCTCGCCGAATGAGGAGGTGTCCGGTTTGATGCCGGGAGGTGACCACAGCGCGGCTGCCTGGCCATCGATCACATAAGAGTGGCCATGGGTGAGATAGGCCTCGAACGCAGCGTGCATGAACTCTCGAAGGGCTCGCTGTGAAGGGAACTCGGGTTGTTCGGGGTCAGGCCACAGGTACGCCATCAGAGGATCAGCGCTGAAGGCTTGGGTGAGGACGGTTGCCGTCGCGTTGGCATCGAGTGGGGTGGCGTGGCGCATTCGGGCGAGACTAACGGCCGCTAGCGTCAACGGTCGAACCCTGATCTGTGGAGGCTACGAACAATGGTGACCTACGGAAGAGAGGCTGTGATCTGTGAGCCGGTCCGTACTGCAGTAGGCCGCGCTGGCGGAATGTTTCGTGATGTGTCTGTTGTGACTCTTGGGGCCACGGTGCTGCGTGGTCTTGTCGATCGTGTCGGCATTGATCCGGCCGAGATCGACGACGTCATCGTTGGACAGGGCTATCCCAATGGCGACGGACCAGCACTCGGCCGAGTAGCGGCGCTCGATGCAGGTTTCCCGGTCACGGTGACTGGTATGCAGCTGGATCGCCGCTGCGGCTCCGGTCTCCAGTCGCTGGCCTACGCAGCTATGCAAGTGCAGACTGGGGTGAGCGAGCTTGTCGTCGCTGCTGGTGCCGAGAGCATGAGCCAGGTCGAGTTCTATTCAATGGGGATGCGTTACGGGGCCGGGGCTGCAGGCGTGCAACTGCACGACCGGCTCACCCGTGCCCGTATTACCGCTGGTGGCGAGCTCTACCCGATTGAGGGCGGCATGATCGAGACCGCTGAGAACCTGCGCAAGGAGTACGCCATCCCCCGCGAGGAGCAGGATGAGTACTCGTTGCGGTCCCAACAGCGTGCGGTTGCGGCGGTTGAGAACGGAACCTTTGTCGACGAGATCATTCCTGTACGGGTCAAGGACGAGGTCCTCACGATTGACGAGCACCCGCGTGCGGACACGTCGATGGAGCAGCTGTCTAAGCTCCGCCCGATCATGGGTCGTCAGGATCCTGACGCCACCGTTACGGCGGGCAATGCATCGGGACAAAATGATGGGGCCTCGGCGTGCATCGTCACCACCCGGGAAAACGCGGAGCGTCTCGGCCTTCGCCCGTTGGCGCGCTTTGTGAGCTGGTCGACGGCTGGTGTTGCTCCCGCCACCATGGGTATCGGGCCCGTGCCTGCCACCGAGAAGGCACTTGGAGCAGCTGGTATCACAATGGCCGATGTCGATCTGATTGAGCTCAACGAGGCGTTCGCTGCTCAGGTTCTCGCCGTTACCCGTGAGTGGGGTTTCACCGAAGCCGACTTCGATCGCATCAACGTGCATGGTTCAGGTATCTCGCTTGGTCATCCGATCGGTGCTACCGGCGGACGAATCCTGGCGACGCTGCTTCGCGAGATGGATCGGCGAGAGGCTCGCTACGGCTTGGAGACGATGTGTATCGGCGGAGGCCAGGGCATCGCCGCAGTCTTCGAACGTATCGCCGCCTGATCGAGTCGTTCAACCAGGTCTATCGAAACGCGGGGATCACTTCGTCGCAAAACAGTCGCATAGAACGCTTTTGCGCCTCATGGCTCAATCCCATGCTGGCGTAATAGATGAATTCGTCGACACCGAGTTCGTCGTAGATTTCGAGCTTCTCGATGATCTTGTCGGGCGTGCCGAACATCAGGTTTTCTTCGAGCATCTCGGGTTGGTACTGCTCGCGGTCTTGAAGTTCGCTGAGGGGGATCTCTTTCGGGAAGCCGTTGGCAACGTCGCCAAGGTTGCGATAAAGGTTCTCGAATTGGCCCAACACTCTGGTGACGGCGTTGACGGCCTCGTCGCGGCCGGAGGTGTCTTCGTAGACCGCCGTGTGGCGCATCAAGGCAAATATTGGGTTGGCTGTGCCCCCGTGTTTGGCGATGGAGTCATCAAGTTGACGTCGGTACAGTTCGGCTTCGGCATGAGGTCGAGTGAACGGCCAGCACATGATGTTGCAGTCATTGGCAACGGCGTAGTCATAGGTGATTGGGGAGCGGGCTGCGACCCAGATCCGGGGGTGTGGTTTTTGTAAAGGCTTGGGGACCGAGGTTGATGTGGGGAATTGCCAAAATTCGCCGTCATGGGCGTAGTCGCCTTCCCAGAGTTTCAGGACTGCTGGCAACATCTCTTGCATGTGGCGCCATGCATCGGTTTGCAGCAGTCCTGGCGTCATGCGATCGAACTCGCGTTGGTAGGCGCCGGATCCGATCCCGAATTCGAGTCGTCCCCCGCTGATCAGGTCAAGGAATGCTGCTTCGCCGGCGAGTCCGATCGGATGCCAATACGGGGCGACTGCCACTGCGCTGCCAAGCCGAATCGTGCTGGTTTCGGCCGCCCACCAGGTAAGAATTTGGAATGGGTTCGGGGCGATTGTCATCTCGAGTGCGTGGTGCTCGGCGGCCCACACGATGTCAAAACCTCCGGCCTCTGCCATCTGAACCATCTCGATGGTGTGACGAGCCACATCCTTCATTGTGTGGCTGTCATCGAGACGCTCGAGATTGATCGCCAGTTGGAACTTCACGAGTGAGGGACTCCTTGATGGGGTTCATAGTCGCCGAGTTCGGCGCTGTACCAACGAGCGAACGCGGCGACGCTCGGTTCCAGCAATGGCTGGAATCGTCCTTGTGTTGCGTCAGGGTTCGCAAGGCCTCGGTGCTGGTTGATCAGGGCCGGGATGTCTTCGTCTAGCGCCGCGTCGAGTCGCTCGTGATACGCCGCGAGCTTGGCGTCGGTACCGTGCTCGGCCAGCGTTTCGGGCGGGAAGCAGGCCGATTGCACGACTCGGCAGCGGTCTGCGCCAAGGGGGTAGGCCTCATAAACCCAGAGGGCGTCGGTGCCAGCGGCGAAAGTCATGGTGGGGAAGGCCCAGGTGTAACGCACGCCGTTGGCTTCGCGTCCGCTGAGACCAGGCATGGGTGGCAACGCTTGATCTTGCTCACCGCGTAGAAGCGCTCCGGTTCCTTGGGTGAGGCCAAATTGGGTGGTGAAGGACCCGGCCGTGTCGTCTCTTGGTTCGGGCGGGGCATAGAGGCCGCCAAGAGAGACGGGATGTACGTAGGGCAGGTGGTAGTACTCGTTGAAAACTTCGAGGAACGATTTCCAGTTGCAGTCGACGGTTAGTT
>JABIQM010000229.1 GCA_018699415.1 Acidimicrobiaceae bacterium | reverse complement strand
CTTGGAGGTCGCAGGGGGCGCCAGCCTTCGGCAGTCACGGCTGCATCGTAGAGCGGAATCGCTCGACGTCTACTCCTTGCAACAAGGCGCGGTCGTGGGCGTAGGTCAAGACTGCATCAGCGGAGTTCAGATCGAACCAACCAATCGCATCGACCTCGTCGTTGGACACATAGGCACCGGCATCGACCGTCATGGTCCAGTAGACGACGGCCTTGTCACGATTTCGCGCATCTCGGTAGAAGACTGGCGGTAGGCGGTCATGGCTTGTGCAGGCCATACCCGTTTCTTCTTGCACCTCGCGTAGGGCACAACGGCTCAGTGTCTCCCCCTCATCGAGCTTCCCTTTGGGGAACGTCCAGTCACGATGGTTGGCACGGTGAGCGAGCAGAACCTCGATCTGGGCAGCAGCGGGCCGGCCGATAAGTCCGCCCGCGGCCCAAACTTGGACATGTGGGTAGTCAGCGCAGAGCTGATCAGTGGCCTTAGGCACGAGATCGAGCGGTAGCGAGGTGTTGGAGCCGCACGTGTGAGTCGATGCCGGCAGGGCCGGAGCGACGCGTCCAAACACCATCTCCATCGAGGGTCCATGCCAGCTGGTCATCGGTGAGGCCGATATCGATAACCTCCTGAAGCCGACCCGCAAGGACGGGGTCATCGATACGTACCAACACTTCAACTCGCCGGTTCAGGTTTCGACTCATCAGGTCCGCCGAGCCGATGTAGGTGATCGGCTGACCGGGCCCTCGTCCGTTCCCAAACTGGAAGATCCGGCTGTGTTCAAGGAACCGACCGATCACCGAACGGACTCGGATTCGTTCGCTCATCCCGGCTACGCCGGGTCGCAGGCAACACGTACCACGGACAATGAGGTCGATATCGACGCCGGCCTGTGAAGCCTCATAGAGCTTCGAGATCATCGGTGCATCGACGAGGCCGTTCATCTTCATCACGATCCGGCCGCGACCTGAGGCAATCTCCTGATCGATTAGAGCGGTGAGATCGGCCCGCAACCCTTCGGGCGCAACCAACAGCCGTTCATACCCGATGTCGCGACCGTAGCCTGTGAGGTAGTTGAACAGATCGGCGAGATCATCACCGATCACAGGGTCGGCGGTGAGTAGTCCGAGATCCTCATAAATCCGGGCGGTGCGATGGTTGTAGTTGCCGGTGCCGAGATGGCAGTAGCGCCTGATGCCATCGGCCTCTTCTCGCACCACCATCGCGGTCTTTGTATGGATCTTCAGCCCCGCCAACCCGTAGGCCACGTGAACACCCGCTTGCTCTAGTCGACGCGCCCACCCGATGTTTGCCGCCTCGTCGAAGCGAGCTTTGAGCTCTACCAGCACCGCCACCTGTTTGCCGCGCTCCGCGGCGCCGATGAGTTCGTCGATGATCGGGCTGTCACCGGAGGTGCGGTAGAGGGTGAGCTTGATGGCCAGCACGTGAGGGTCGAGGGCGGCCTGGCGAATGAACTCGATGACCGACGTGCTGAACGACGAATACGGGTGATGAACCATCACGTCACCGCCCCGCAAGACCGAGAAGAAGTCCGCGGGTTCGTCATCGTCGACGAGAAGCGCCGGCTCAGTAACCCCTTGCCATCTAGGCCAACGCAGATCTGGCCGCTTGATGTCGACGATCTCGAATAGAGAGCGGGCATCGAGTGGCGCAACACTGGCGTAGACATCGGTCGGGTCGAGGTCAAGCTCCCGCAAAAGAAGATCGAGCACCTCCTCGGACATCGATGCTGAGATCTCTAGTCGGACGGCTCGCCCGAACCGCTGACGCCGCAATTCGTACTCGACCGCGACGAGTAGGTCGTCGGCGTCTTCCTCTTCGAGTGTGAGGTCAGCGTTGCGGGTAACTCGAAAAGCGTAGTGTTCGAGAATTTCCATCCCCGGGAAAAGCAGCCCAAGGTGGGCCGCTATCACCTGCTCAAGAGGCACATAGGAGTCGCCAATGTGGACCCATCGGGCAAGCGTGTTGGGAACCTTGACTCGAGCGAAGAGCCGACGACCGTCCCTCGGATCAAAGACCAGCACCGCAAGGTTGAGTGAGAGATCCGAGATGTAGGGGAACGGGTGACTGGGGTCGACGGCGAGTGGAGTGAGAACGGGGAAGATCCGCTGGCGGAACTGCACCGCTGTGTCCTCGCGTTGCTGTTCGTCAAGATCGGCGTAGTCGACCAGACTGATTCCTTCACGATGAAGGGCTGGGCGGACGTCGTCGACGAACGCACTCTGATGTTGTGCGGTCAGCTGGCCGACAACCTCACGAATTTCTTCAATTTGTTGACCCGGTAGTCGGCCATCGGACGTGGGCTTGGTGATGCCGGCCGCTACCTGATCATGAAGACCCGAAACCCGAACTTGGAAAAACTCGTCGAGGTTGCCAGAGAAAATCGCGAGGAATGCCGCTCGCTCCAACAGCGGGACCGCCGGATCGGCGACAAGCTCAAGGACCCGGGCGTTGAAGGCCAACCAACTCAGCTCTCGGTTGAAGACAGGGGTGTCGTTTTGATCCCAGCCTCCAACACGGACTGGGGCGACACGAGCTGGTCGCGCCACCGGATCGACGGCAACCATCAGCCGTGGCTCTCGACAAGAAGGGCGGCCCCGACAGCGCCGCCAGTGTCACCCATTCTTGCGGCACAAATCGGAGTGGTGATGCCGGCGAATGAACGCTCCATGAGTTCTTCTTCGACCCGTTTGCGGAAAGATTCACCCAAACGTTCGACCAGCCCCCCGCCGAGCACGACAAGCTCGAGATCGATCAAGACGATCGCTGATGCAATCGCCGCGGCGAGAGCGGAGGCCGCTTCGTCGAGAATCCTTGCGCAGAGTGCATCACTAACATCCATCGCCTCGGCCCAGATCCGCGACTTGAGTCGCCCACCTTCGGCGAGATCAAAGAGCACGGTGTCTTCGCCTTGTTCGACCAGCCAACGGGCTCTCTGTTCCATGGATCGTCGTCCGGCGTAGTCCTCGAGTTCGCCCCGGCCGGGGCCATTTGACGTCAAGTCACGAAAGGCCACGAAGGAGTGCCCAATCTCACCGGTCAGACCTCGGGGCCCGCGGCGGAGGACCCCGTCGAGGATCAGACCGGCGCCGACTCCCGTGCCCGCGAAGACACCCAGCAGGTTGTCCACACCCACCCCCGCGCCCAAACGGTGCTCCGCCAGCGTGGCGACGTTGACATCGTTGTCGACCACAATGGGTCGCCGGCCGAGCCGTTCAGTCAACAGGTCGCCAACTGGTACGTCGTGGTCCCATCCGGGAAGGTTTGGCGCGGCAGGAAGCACCCCAGTGCCGGGGATGACGGGCCCGGGCACACCGATGCCGATCGCCGAGGCGCGACCATCGGGATCAATCTTGGTGACAGCGCGGACGATCGTGTCGATCACTCCGTCAGGTCCGCCGGAGACCGGTGTGGACCTCTTGGCTTTGGCTTGCACGGCGCGGTCATCAACAAGGACCGCCATCGTTTTTGTTCCACCAAGGTCGACGCCGATGGTCGCCATAGCCGAAGTTCAGCCTTGGGACCCATCGTCCTCGGGGTAGCCGAGGTCCCATTCGACAAGAATATTTTCGCGTTCACCATCGCGGTTAACACGCTCACGATTGCGTCGAAATTGGGGATCGTGGGGCGGCAGCAGCAAAAGGCGCGCATTTATTCGGTCACGGAACGAGTCCATGACCGCTCGTTCGCCGAAAACCGGGCGAATTTCCCAATGGGGGGCCGAGGGGCCGAGGTAGACGATAGTCGCCTGCCCGATCGGGGGTTCCTCGACTGCGACTTCTGGGGTATCCGTCATGAAATCCAAGTGTAGTGCTCTAGATTCCGCTTGATACCGACGATCTCGGGGTCGTGGAATTGTCGGGAAAGGGTCGTCAGCTTTGTGAAGCGAATGAGCCGATAGACGCTTTACGGGAACTTTCCCCCAGATCTGGGCGTACTACTACCACGCACGAAGCGGGCCGCTGGGCGGCGGCCCAACCAAGGAGATCCGAATGGACACCAAATGGATGGCAAAAGGCAACTGCGCCGCTCAACACCCTGACACCTTCTTCCCCTCTGATGGGGTCGGTGTCGAAGTTGCAAAGAAGATTTGCGACGGATGCCCGATGCAGGAACGCTGCCTGGAATACGCGTTGCGAAACCGCATCGATCATGGCGTGTGGGGCGGCTGCTCTGAGCGTCAGAGGCGCCGCATTCTGCGGGCGCGCCGGCTGGCGACTGCTGCGTAGCCTCTGCGAAAATCAGTTTCCGAGACGGAAAGGACGGATGATCGCGTCGGTAACGTCGCCGATGCGCTCTCCAATACTGGGCGAGCGCCCCGGCAGGTCCGACATCATGATCATCATGTGATCGGCTTCGGCATTACCAATGATTGTCCAGGTGAAACCGTCGCCGTCGATGACGGCGACATGGGTTTCACCCATATCGCTGGCCCACATCTCATGGCCACCCATGTCGATGATTTCCCCGGTCCCCATTTCGGTGCCGATCTCATTGAGGTCAGCGTCACCGTCTTGGCGGAAGAGCGAGAGCAGCACACCGTCGGGCGATTCGAAGACAGCGTGCACGAGCGAGCCATCTTGATCGGCGTAGGTCAGATCAAGCACGGCCGGTATTGATGGACCTTCGTCCATCATCTCGTGCATCGCATCATCGTTCATCGCCAACTCTGCCCCCGAGTCAAGAACTGATGCTGCTGCTTCGTGACGGGCGACAAGGTCACCAATCGCAGGGGTCGACGCGGTCCCACCGACGCCACCAACCACGCTGGCGATGATCACGACTGACGCTGCGATAGCGGCGAAGGTCGGCACCCGTCGGCGAGAGGCAAGGTCGACAACTGGTGAGGGGGCCAACGGATTTTGCTCGTCAGTTCGTTCGACGGCCCCGATCATGCGATTGATGGACGTTCTTGAAGGCGCGATCATCGAACTGCCCAACACCGCCTTCATCTCGGCGAGTTCGGCGAGCAGCGATTGCACGGCCGGATCGGAAGCGAGCGCGGTATCGACCTCGTCCCGTTCAGCGGAGGCGAGCTCGTCGTCGAGGTAGGCGCTCAGGCGGTCGTCGTCAATGTTCACGACAACACCTCCCGAAGTTGGA
Organism: Acidimicrobiaceae bacterium; assembly: GCA_018699415.1. Classification (GTDB taxonomy): domain Bacteria; phylum Actinomycetota; class Acidimicrobiia; order Acidimicrobiales; family Aldehydirespiratoraceae; genus JAACCU01. The sequence goes on along the minus strand of JABIQM010000229.1, from coordinate 1,086 downwards.
GCCTTCCGCGATGGATTCGGGAGCGCACAGTCCCGACGGGGACGCCGCGCTGTTCGGCGATCTCTGCGTAGCTGAGCCCGGCAACATCGCAAAGTACGACTGCGGTACGGAATTCCTCGGGGAGCGACGCGATCGCTCTCTGGAGATGATCAGGCAACGTTTCCATCGCCAGTGCTTCATCGGCGCCAGGCGCGCCGGCGAGCACACGATCCGGATCATCCGGGAGGTGAGTCTGGGGCCGGCGCTTTCTGCGCCGGGTTTCGTCGAGGAATACGTTCGTCACGATGCGGGCAAGCCATCCCTGAAGAGAGCCGGGGGTGTAGCTCTCCAAACCACGTTTCACGCGGAGGAGCGCTTCTTGCACAACGTCTTCGGCGTCGGATTGGTTCCCCGCCAGCCGATAGGCGACGGAATACATAAATCCGAGGTGATCGCGGGCGATCCCATCCCATGTCGGGACACCGGGTTCTGGGGTTCGACCTGCCTTGTCAGCCATGAGTTCGGCGCCGGCAAGGGCTATCGGACTTATATGCAGTGCCGACGATCAGGCGTCGCCAGCCTTGTCAGACGCGCTCTCGTCAGACTGGCTTTCGCTAAGGCCTGTCTTGAATTCTTTCTGCGCCTGGCCAAGTGATCGAGCCAGCTTCGGCAGCTTCGCTCCACCGAAGATCAGCAAAATGATCAGAAGAATAATAAGAAGTTCACTGCTGGAAAGGCTGCCCATGTACGCGATCATAGCGCAAGCTTTATAGAGGTCGCACGAGGCCCGGGCTCTTCAGTCCGTTTAGCCAGTTTCACCTATGCGGAGAATGTGTCGACCTGGGCAGCCGCAGCGACACGAGCGAGGGCACGCTGGCGGCGGATGCGGCGGCGTTCACGCTCGCTCATCCCACCCCAAATGCCAAACTTCTCGCCGTTTTGCAGCGCATATTCAAGGCAGTCTTCACGCACGACACAACCGCGACACACCTCTTTCGCCTCTCGAGTAGAGGCCCCCCGCTCGGGGAAGAACAGGTCAGGGTCAACGCCGAGACAGTTGGCGTAGTCCTGCCAGGACTTCTCTTCGCTATCGGTTTCGTGATAAAT
>JABIQM010000276.1 GCA_018699415.1 Acidimicrobiaceae bacterium | reverse complement strand
CTCGGATGTGGCCGATCAGTCCGGCCATGGCCTTGCCGCTGTACACGGGGTCAAGCAGGAGGCCTTCGAGACGGGCACACATGCTGACAGCCTCATGCATCTCCGCCGTTGGAATGCCGTACTCCTCGCCGACATAGTCGTCATCAACCACGACAGCATCGTCCGCTATCTCGCGATCGATGCCGATGTGAGCGATGACCCCTTCCGCCAACTCGCGCACCACGGGGGCGAGATAGTCAGCTGGGGCGCCAGCGGAGATCCCAAGGACCGGCACCGTCGAGCGACGGATGGCCATGCCAGCCACAAGACCTGCCTGGGTACCACCGCTGGCGGTGGCGTGCACAACCTCGCGTAACGCAAGACCAAGATCGTCAGCTTGACGAAGAATTTCCATCGCAGCGGTGCGATAACCCATGGCGCCCACTACGGACGACCCGCCCAGCGCGATGATGTACGGCCTTCGACCGTCGGCGCGAAGTTCGGCAGCTCGGTCTTCCATGGCTTGAACTCGGTCGACGCCGCGTTCGAGATCAATCACCGTGGCCCCGAGCAGACGATCAAGCTGCAGGTTGCCGCCCTCCATGTACGCCTGTGACCAATCGGGGAATCGATGTTCGATCAATAACTCGCAGTCGACTCCGAGGCGACTCGCCGCAGCCGCCGTCTGACGACAGTGGTTGCTTTGCGTAGCGCCCGTGGTGAGCACAATGTCCGCACCCTGTTCGGCCGCATCCGCCATCAGGTATTCAAGCTTGCGAGCTTTGTTGCCCCCCATCGCCAAACCGGTCGCGTCGTCGCGCTTCACCCAGATGCGAGGACCCCCTAACTCTGCCGACAAGCGCTGCAGCGGTTCGAGCGGGGTTGGCAAATGGGCGAGAGAGATGTGTGGGATTGCCCCAGGTCCGGCCACAGTCAGCTCCTGTCGGGAAGGTTGGGGGTGGTCTTCATCGTGAGGTGGAGTTCCGAACCGGTCCATGGATTAGCTCGAGCGACATCCTCATTGAGGTCGCTGCCCAGGCCCGGTTCAGTGGGCGGGATCACATAGCCGTCGTGCCACTCGATCGGGCGAGTCAGCAATTCGGCGTAGAAGCCCCCAAACGTCTGGATCGATTCGAGGATCAAGAAGTTGGGAATGCATGTCGCAAGCTGAATATTGGCCAACGCCTCTATCGGTCCGCAATAGAGGTGTGGGGCGATCTGGGCGTAGTACACCTCTGCGATCGCAGCGATCTTCTTGGTCTCGAGAATTCCTCCGCTGCGGCCAAGGGCCGGCTGCAAAATAGCAGCGGCACCGGCTTCGAGAACGCGGTGGAACTCGTACTTCGTGGTGAGACGTTCACCTGTGGCTATTGGGATGGACGTTCCCCGCGCAACCTTGGCCATCTCATCGACATTGTCGGGCGGGGTTGGCTCTTCGAACCAGAGGGGGTCGTAGGCCTCCAACCGCTTGGCGAGCCGAATGGCGCCTGCCGCGGTGAATTGACCGTGCGTACCAAAGAGAAGGTCGGCTCGATCACCGACTGCCTCACGGATGTGCTTGCAGAACTCCTCGCTACGACGGAGCGCTTCGAGCGGTGGCATGTGCCCGTCATAAACGGTGTATGCGCCAGCCGGGTCAAACTTCACGGCCGTGAAACCACGTTCGGCTTCACGAGCAGCAACTTCAGCCGATGCGATCGGATCCTCGTAGAACGGAGTTGAGTAGACGTCTTCGCCTTCGATAGCAGGCGGATAGAGATACGTGTAGCTGCGGAGCTTCTCGTGAACTCGGCCTCCGATCAACTCATAGACGGGTTTGCCAACGGCTTTGCCACAGATGTCCCAGCACGCCATCTCGATACCCGACAACACCGAGCCAAGCGACACGTCGGGACGAAGCGTGTAACCCGACCCATAGGTATTTCGCCACATCCGCTCAATGTGGAACGGGTCTGAGCCGACGAACCAACGCTCGATCACGTCCTCGGCCATGTGCGCGACCACCTCAGGGGAGAACGTCGCCGTATAGATCTCGCCGTAACCGATGATGCCGTTGTCAGTGACTAGCTTCACAAAGATGAAGTAGCGGCCCCCGAAGTGGGGTGGCGGATTACCGACAACAAACGTTTCGAACTCAGCGATCTTCATGGCAACTCCCTGCGGCAAGCACTGGCATACGAGGCTCCCGTTAAAATACGGACTAAAAAATACGGACTAAAAAATAATGACGTTGCGGCGAGCCGAACCCGCCTTGGTTGAGGCGATTGCCTCGTTGATCTCGTCGAGTGAGTAGGTATCGCTCACGAGTTCATCGAGTTTGAGTCGGCCTTGGGCATAAAGATCGACCAGTTTGGGAATATCGATGGCCAAGCGCCCCGAGCCCATCTTCGAGCCAAGGATGCGCTGCGACGAGTCGGCAATCATGGTGGTGTCGATCTCTGGGTTCACGCCGCTGGCGGTCATTCCCGCAATTACTACGGCACCGCCAGCAGCGACGAACCATTGGGCCGATTCGATGGCTGGCTTCGCTCCCACGGTCACGAACGCGTAGTCGACCCCACGTCCATCAGTGAACGCCTTCACATCGTCGACGGCATCCGGGGCAGTCGGATCGACCGCATGGGTGGCGCCGAACTCGAACGCGCCGTCACGCTTGTCGGCCTCAATATCGATAGCGATCACGGTTCGGGCACCAGCGAGAGCCGCTCCCTGAAGCGAGTTGATACCAACACCGCCGCAGCCGATCACGGCAACATGGCTTCCAGCTTCGATCTTGGCGGTGTTGACGACTGCTCCGAATCCGGTGATGACACCGCAGCCAAGCATCGACGCACTTGCCCACGGGATGTCGTCGGGCAGTTTGACGACCTGGGATGCGTCGACGACAGCCTGTTCGGCAAAAGTGGCGGTGCCAAGACCGTGCGTTATCGCCTCACCCTCCTGGCCACAGAGTGGTGCCGATGAGTCGATTCCGAACTCGCCGGTGCAACTGGGGTGGATGCCCGACACACACGCGTGGCATTGCCCGCAGGATCGGATGAGAGAGATGACGACGCGGTCGCCGACCACGACGGTGTCGACGCCCTCCCCCACCGATTCGATTTCACCCGCAGCCTCATGACCGTAGACACCGGGGAGAACCCCACCCCATGAACCTTCCCCCAACATGATGTCGGAGTGGCAGATCGCGCACGCTTTCACCGTCACCCGAACCTCGCCGGGCCCGGGCGGTGACACCTCAATCTCCTCGACAACGAGGGGAGCACCAAACTCTCTACAAACTGCAGCCTTCACCATCGGCCGCAGAGTAGTCCCCGCGGTGCCATCTGCGTTGCTCAAACCACCATTGAGCACACCACTTGGACGCTATGGCTTGCTCCAGGCATGGCTAGCTGAACGCCGATAGCGCGGAATAAATTAGTCAGTGCTAATCTTGCTTTATGGCTATCTCCCTCTCTCCGCTTCCGTACGCTGACAACGCCCTCGATCCGCACATTTCGGACCGCACAATCAGCTTTCACTACGGAAAACACCATGCTGCCTACGTCAACAACCTCAATGGTCTGATTGAGGGTACCGACCTCGCCGACGCCTCCCTTGACCAGATCATTGCCGCCGCCGGACCCGGCGGTCTCTACAACAACGCCGCCCAAGTCTGGAACCACACATTCTACTGGAACTCGATGCACCCGAATGGTGGAGG